>JAAZBB010000016.1 GCA_012514035.1 Lentisphaerota bacterium
CGGGCTTGCGACGGGGCGCCTCGAACATCACATCGAGCATGATGTTCTCCAGCAGGGAGCGCAGGCCGCGCGCCCCGGTGCCCCGCCGGACAGCCTCATGGGCCAGTTCCTGCAGCGCGGCCGGCGCGAACTCCAACTGCACGCCTTCCATCACCAGCAGCTTCTGGTACTGGCGGATCATGGCATTCTTCGGCTCCGTCAGAATGCGCACCAGATCGCCCGCGGCGAGCGCCTCCAGAACAGCCACCATCGGCAGGCGCCCTACGAATTCCGGAATCAGCCCGAATTTAATGAGGTCTTCGGGCTCGACCGCCGGCAGGCAGGGGGGAGGCACCTGGTCGCGCGACGCGGTTTCCTGGTCAAAGCCGATCACGCCCTTGCCGAGGCGCCGCTTGATGATGTCGTCGAGACCGACAAACGCGCCGCCGCAAATGAAGAGGATGTTTTCGGTATTGATGTGGATCATGTCCTGCTGGGGATGCTTGCGACCGCCCTGGGGCGGCACGCTGGCAATCGTGCCCTCCAGAATCTTCAGCAGGCCCTGCTGGACGCCCTCGCCCGACACGTCGCGGGTGATGGACACGTTTTCCATGCGCCGGGCGATCTTGTCGATTTCGTCAATGTAGACAATGCCCAGTTCCGCGCGCGGCACGTTGCCGTCCGCCGCGCGGATCAGGCGCAGCAGAACGTTTTCCACATCTTCGCCCACGTAGCCGGCCTCGGTGATGGTCGTGGCGTCGGAAATGCTGAAGGGCACGTCCAGGATGCGCGCCAGGGTCCGGGCCAGGAGGGTCTTGCCGCTGCCGGTGGGCCCGAGCATGAGAATGTTGGTCTTGTCGATCTCGATGCCGTCGTCGTCGTCCCGGCGGCCTTCGAGCCGCGACTTGACACGCTTGTAGTGATTGTGCACCGCGACAGACAGAACCTTTTTGACGTGGTCCTGGCCGATCACATACTCGTCGAGCCGGGCCTTGATTTCGTGCGGTTTGGGCACCTTCAGACGGCTGACGGGGTGCGGGACGGTCCCGGGCCGGGCTTCGGTGCGCGCCATCACCGTGTTGCAGATGTCCACGCACTCGTCGCAGATGTTCAGCCCGTCGGGCCCGGCGATGAGGGTTTTGACGGCGGAGCGCGGCCGGCCGCAGAAGGAGCAGAAGACCTCGGGGGCTTTGGTTTTGCGGGCCATGGGCTATGCCTTTGCGGGTGTGGCCCCGAGCACGTCGTCCACCAGCCCGTACTTCGCCGCCTCTTCGGCCGACATGAAGAAATCGCGGTCGGTGTCCCGGGAAATTTCCTTGAGCGACTTGCCGGTGTGCTTGGCCAGCAGGCCATTGAGGTAGTCCTTGAGCCGCAGAATCTCCTGGGCCTGGATATGGATGTCGCTGGCCGCGCCCTGGGCCCCGCCCCACGGCTGGTGGATCATGATGCGCGCGCCGGGCAGCGCATGGCGCTTGCCCGCGGTACCTGCGGCCAGCAGAACGGCGCCCATGCTGGCGGCCTGTCCCACGCAGTAGGTCACCACGTCGCACTTCAGGAACTGCATCGTGTCGTAGATGGCCAACCCGGCCGTCACCGAGCCGCCGGCGGAATTGATGTAGACACTGACATCCTTGGCCGCGTCTTCGCTCTGCAGAAACAGCAGCTGCGCCACGACCAGATTGGCCAGGTCGTCGGTGATATCGGAACCGATGAATACGATCCGCTCCTTCAGCAGGCGCGAATAGATGTCATAGGACCGCTCGCCGCGGCCGGTCTGCTCGACTACGATCGGCACCAGATAGGATTGTGCCTTGCTCATGAATGTGCCTCTTCCTTTTTCGGTTCTGCAGCGCCGGCGCCGGACAGTTTCGCGTGCGCCAGCAGGAAATCGATCGTCTTGGAGGTCAGGAGGTCCTGGCGCAGGCTGGTGCGGACGTCCTTTTCTTTCAGTTTGGACGCCGCCAGCCACTCCCGGACCGACCGGTGGCCCAGGCGGGCGGCCTCGGCGTTGAGCAGCGTGGTCACCTCCGCTTCCGTGACCTGGATCTGCTCCTCGCGGGCGATGCGCCGCAACAGATAGCGCAGTTTCAACCGGTCCCGGGCGGCCACCTTGGCCGAATCCGATATCTGGGCCAGGTTGTCGCGGATGGCCTGTTCGGGCACGCCGCGGCGGGAGTTGTCCGCCACCATCTCGTAGACAAGTCGGTTGGATTCGTCCTGGGCCAGGGATTCCGGCACATCGAGGCGCGCGTCTTTCATCAGGGCATCGATGAGCGCGCGGCGGCGGCGCGCCTGTTCCTGCCGTTCGGCCTGGCGCTCCAGTTCGCGCCGGAACATCTCGCGCAAGCCGGCTTCGTCTTCAACCCCCAGGGACTTGAAAAACTCCGCGTCCAGCGGGCGCGGCAGGCGGGTGCGGATTTTCTTGACGGTGGCCTGGAAAACCCCGGTCTTGCCGCGCAGTTCCTCGATCGGGGTTTGCGCATCGAACGCCACGGGAATCGCCTTGGATTCCCCAACCTTCAGCCCGACCAGTTGCGGGCCGAAGCCGGGCAGGAAGGAATACTCCTCGTTGGCGATCACAAAGAAATCGCGGCCGGTCGCCAAGCTCTTGGCCTTCTCGGAAATCTCGGCCATGGGCTGGCCATCCACGGTGGCGGTGTAATCCACGGCGGCCATGTCGCCGTCCCGGACGGGCCGGTCCTCGGTCAGGTCTTCGTACTTGCCGCTCTCCGCGCGGAAGCGTTCGATGGCCTCGGTCACCGCCTCCTCCGTGATCGCCACCTGTTTGGCTTCGATTGCGATGCCCCTGTAGGCCGGCAGGTCGAACTCCGGCTCCACGTCAAGGGTCACGGAAAACGAGAACGGCGCGCCGGCCTTAAGGGGGGACTGCTGCAGGTCCATTTCCGCCAGGGGCTCGAACTTGTGCTCCTGCATCGCCTGCCGGAAGCCGCGGGCCAGCAGATGATCGCGCAAATTCTCCAGGATCTGCTTGTCATACTGGCGGCGGATCATCTCCAGCGGAGCGCGGCCGGCGCGGAACCCCTTGACCGTGCCATGTCGGGCATACACAGCCAGCGAGTCGTCGTATTCCTTCTGAATTTCCTCGGCGGAGTACTCCACCGTGAGCGCTTTGCGGCAGGGGCCCGTGGTTTCCACACTTAGCTTCATGACAATCCCGATTCCTTGCTGACCATGTGATTACAACAAGCGGATATCCTATCTGCCCGCGCCGGCCGCCGTCAAGCCAAGCCGCCCGCGCAGCGGATTGCTTTCGCGCGGGCATCTGTCCTAGAGTCCGGACATGAAACCGGCCGGCCGGATGTCAGCGCTTGCCCCGCGAAAATTTTTCCACACCGTGGAAAAAAACGGCCTTTTTTTCCACACAATGGAAAAAAGTTTTGGCGATTTTCCACACAATGGAAAAAATGTTTCCACGGTGTGGAAAAATGACCTGCCGGCCGCGGGAGGCGGCGGATGAGGGTTCACTCCCACGGCGACCGGATCCGGCCGGGGCGCTACGCGGTGCGCGCGCGGTTTGCGCGCAGCGTGCTGTTGCTGGACCGCGCGCAGCGCGCGCTGTTCGTCGTGGATCGTTCCATCGGGGCGGGCCCGTTGAATCTCGTGGTGGCGCGTCCCGAAAATTTCGCGTCCGGGGACTGGCTCGACGTTCCCCGCGTTCTGCCCGGGCGGCGCTACGATTCGGCCCTGCCGCGCCTGGACGGCGTGGCGCGCGCGCGGCTGGCAGGCGTTCTGCAAACCGCCCTGCCGCGCCATGCCCCGCCGGACAGCCTGGGATCGCTGTTCCAGCCAACCGCGCATCTTCCGCGCCTGCAGGCGGCGCGCGACCGGCGTTTCCGTCAAGCGCTGGGACATCTGGCGGCCGGGCGGCTGGCGGCGGGAGCACGGCTGCTCCGGGGCTGCGGGGCGGGATTGACGCCGGCGGGCGACGACTTTTTGTGCGGCTGGATGCTGGCATGTCGCCTGCAAGGACAACCCGCACGGGCGCGCGTTCTCGTACAGCACGCGCGGGGAGGCAATCCGGTTTCCAACGCTTTCCTGGAAATGGCGGCGCAGGGGCGGGTTCATCGCGCCATGAAAGATTTGCTGCGGGCGCCCGGCCCGGCCCGGGTCCGGGCCGTGTGCGCCTTCGGCCACAGTTCCGGGGCCGACCTGCTCTGGGGTCTGTGGTACGGACTGGACGATTCCGGGGCGGGGCCTAGCGGACCAGAGTGAACCACACCACGAGGCTGAGGGCGATGCGATACCAACCGAAACCTTCCAGGGTGTGGCGCGAAATCACCCGCATCAGGAAGCGAATGGCCAGGCGGGCCACGAGGTAGGAAACCGCCAGGCCGATCGCATAGGACCCCAGATCCGAGCGCTGCAGCGATCCCCAGCCGCGCAGCAGATCATAGGCGCCGGCCAGGGACAGCACCGGCACCGCCGCAAAAAACGAATATTCCGCCGCCGTCTTCCGGCCCAGTCCCAGCAGGCGCCCGCCCAGGATTGTCGCCATCGAACGCGACGTGCCCGGCATCAGGGCCACGCATTGGAACAGGCCGATGCCCAGCGCCCGCCGCCAGCCCACCGCGTCCACGCCCCCTTCGTCATGCGACGGCAGCACCCGCTCCAGTGCGATCATCAAGATGCCGCCCGCAAACAAGGCGATGGCAATGGGCAGCGGCGCAAACAACTTGCCCTTGATGGCGGAATGGAAGAGCAAACCCAGGACCGCCGCCGGCAGCGTAGTGAGAAACAACCACAGCCATCCGGTCCAGCCGGCAAATCCCTCCCGGGCACGGAAATCCGCCAGCCGACGAAAACGGTGCCGGTATTCCACCAGGACCGCCAGCATCGCCCCGGTCTGGATGACCACCGTGAAGCTTTCGTGGCAGGCCCGCCCCAGCCATGCCTTGGCCAGCTCCAGGTGGCCGGTGGAGGAAATCGGCAGATATTCGGTAAATCCCTCCACCACGCCCATCAGGGCGGCGTGGAAGGCGGCGGCCAGGTCAGGCATGGCGCCGGCCTCGGCCATCCGCACGGCCGATCGCGGAGGCCGTGAAAATCACGTCAGTGTGTATTATGGAGGGCATGAAAATGTTGCACTGTACCCAAGAGATGCCGGTGCATGCAAGTAACTTGACCGGCTCGGGGGCGAATGCGTAAGGTTGCGGCCATGTCGAAGTGCGCGCCACATCTTTCCGGGTTTCGGACCCTGGTTCTGCTGAGTGTCTGGCTGGCGGCCGCGCCCATGGTCCGGGCGAGCGCCCGGCCCTACGTGGAAACCGCGCCGAAACGGGGATTCCACCTGTTTGTCCGGCCGAAGGCCAAAACACCGGCCGCGCAATGGGAACACGTACAGGCATTGGAACAGGCCGGACGGACACGCGCGGCGGCTAACCAGGCCCTGGCGTTGCGGCTGTTCTGGCCCCATGCCCCGGAGGCCGCCCAGGGTCAGTTGCTGTATGCCCGCCTGCTGGAGCAGCGCGGACATCTGGCAGAGGCTTTTGATGCCTATCAACACCTGGTTGAGCATTACCCGGGACGATTTGAGTTCAACGAAGTCCTCGGCCGCCAGATGCAGATCGCCAAAACGCTGATGGAGCGCCGAAAAGGCAAGTTTCTCTTCCTGCCGGGCTTTGCCGCCCCCGAACGGGCGGTGCCCCTCTTCGAGAAAATCGTGGCCAGCGCCCCGGAATGGCACGGCACGCCCGAGGCGTACTATCTGACCGGGGTGGCCCATGAACGCGGATATGAATATGAACAGGCAATCGAGGCCTATTTCACCACCCTGAACCGCTTTCCGGAAAGCGAATTTGCCAAGCAGGCGGCCTACGCCCAGGCCCTGTGCCATATCAAGATTTCGAACGATGCACCCAACGACCAGCGGGCCCTGGAAACCGCCCGGGCGGCCGTCGTCTTGTTTCTCCAGCGTCATCCCGACTCCGAGCACCGCGCGGAACTGGAGGCCGAACTGGCCCGCCTGCGCGCCCGGCAGAGCCACATCGCCTTCGCCCGGGCCCGCTATTACGACAACAATCTCCGCAGGCCGGAGGCGGCCCTCATCGAATATCAAACTTTTGTTGCCCTCTTTCCGGATGCCGAGCAAGCCCCGCTGGCCCGCCAACGCATCGAAGAACTGAACCGGTCCAAGGAGAAATAGGATGAACCGCCTGCCTGCCCTGTTCCTGATTCCCGCGCTGATGCTCGCCGCCGGCTGCGCCAACTACCGCCTGGGGTCCACGCTGCCCCCCGACGTCCGCACCGTGTACATGCCCACCTGCCTGAACCAGACCGACGAACCGCTGCTGGAGCTGGACGTGACCCAGGCCATTCTGTCGCAGATTCAGATGGATGGTTCGCTGCGCCTCGCGCCGGAGGATACGGCGGATACCTGGCTGCAGGTAACGCTCATCCAGTTCTGGCTGGATCCGGTGGCCTATGTGTCGGGCGACAGTGCCACGGCCAATCAGTACCGCATGAGCATCCGCGCTTCGTTCGTCCTGCGGCGGCGGAGCAACGGCTCCGTGGTCGCCGAATCGCCCGGCCTGACCGGCTGGTTTGATTTCGATTTCACGGGCGACATGACCTCGTCGAAGGCCGTGGCGCTGCGGCCGGCGGCGGAGGATCTCGGGCGGCGCATCGTCAATGCCATTGTCCAGACCTGGCCCTAGGAGCCGCCGGTGCCCGCCAAGCGCATCATTCCCTGCCTCGACATCACCGGCGGACGCGTGGTCAAGGGCGTGCGCTTCGTGGAGCTGCGCGACGCGGGCGATCCGGTCGCCGTGGCCCGGGCCTACGAAACCCAGGGCGCGGACGAACTGGCTTTCCTGGATATCACCGCCTCCAGCGACGGACGCGACACCATGGTCGCGGTGGTCCGCGCCGTGGCACGCGAAGTGTTCATGCCTTTGACGGTCGGGGGCGGCATCCGCACGCCGGCCGACATCCGCCGCCTGCTGCAGGCCGGCGCCGACAAGGTCTCGCTCAACACCGCGGCCATCCTCCATCCCGGCCTGATCGACGAGGCGGCGCGGCAGTTCGGCTCGCAGTGCATTGTGCTGGCCATCGACGCGCGATGCAACCCCGCTGGCCAGCCGGGCTGGAGCGTCTATACCCACGGCGGACGCCAAGCCACCGGGCTCGACGCCGTCACCTGGGCCTGCGAAGGCGTCCGCCGAGGCGCCGGCGAGATCCTCCTGACCAGCATGGACCGCGACGGTACCCGGGACGGCTATGACCTGGAATTGACCCGCGCCATCGCGGATGCCGTGCCGGTGCCGGTCATCGCCTCCGGCGGGGTGGGCACACTCGACCACCTGCGCGCAGGCCTCGTTGAGGGCCATGCGGACGCTGTTCTCGCCGCCTCCATCTTCCATTTTGGCGAATTCACGGTGCCCCAGGCCAAACACTATCTGGCCGGACACGGCATCGAGGTCCGCCCGCCGTTCACCGCCATCCCGACTGCGAAAGGAATCCCGGCATGAAGGAACTGGAAGAAGGCACCGCCCTGGAACTCGACTTCGCCAAACTGGCCAAGGTCGCCGCTGCCTGCCCGCACGTCATCCCCGTCGCAGTGCAGCACGCGGACACCCGCGAAGTCATTCTGGTCGCCTACGTCAACGAACTGGCCTTGAACAAAGCGATCACCGAGCGCACCGCCATTTTCTGGAGCACCTCCCGCAACGAGCTCTGGGAAAAGGGCAAGACCTCCGGCGAGACCTTCGAACTGCTGGAAGTCCGCGTCAACTGCGAGCAGAATTCGCTGCTCTACCTCGTGCGGCCCCGGCGGGGAGGCATCTGCCACACCCGCAACCAGGCCGGCCAGCCGCGCAACTGTTTCTACCGCACCTTGGATTTCGCCACCGGCCAGCTCTTGAACCTGGATCCGTAACCGCCATGAGCATCGAATCCCCCGCCCCGCCCTCCCGTCCGTCCCCACCGGCCAACGATCCGGACCGGCTGACGGCCAACCTGCGCATCTTCGTGTTCGTGGCAATCTTTCTGCTGCTCCTGGCCGGCGCCCTGTGGCTCATCATGCGTGAAGAAAAGCGCCGGGGCTTGCTGTTCCAACCAGAAAAACCCGCCGCTCCGGCAGCCGAAATCCCCCTGCCGGCCCCGAAGCCCGAACCCGCCCCGGCTCCGCCGCGCGTGTCGGTGCCGCCCGTTCCCCCGCCCTCGCCTGCCCTGCAACAGGCCGCCCAGATGGAGGAGGCCCTGACCGCCTATCGGGAGGCCGCGGCACACCTGGTGGCCCGGCGCTTTGAACAGGCCGAGGACCGAGCGCTGGCCGCCCTGCGCGCCTATCCCCAAATGGCCGGCGCACAACGCATCCTGGGCGTGTTGTACCTGCAGCAGGGCCGCATGGACCGGGCCATCGAGGTGCTGGAAGCCGCGCTGCGCAACGAACCCTTTCATCCCGAGGCGCTGACGCACCTGGCCTTTGCGTATCTGCAGGCCAATAACCCCGGCTATGCCATGGAACTGATCGAAACCTGCCGGCGCCTGCATCCCGACTACAAACCGGCGCTGATCCAGCAGGGCCTCATGCTCCTGACCCAGCCCGACTCCCAGGAGGCCATCGACGTCCTGCGCGAAGCCATTGCCGCCTTCCCCAACATGCCCGGGCCCCGCAACAACCTGGCCGTGGCCCTCGCCCGGCGCGGCGACCGAGAAGGCGCGCGAGAACAACTGACCGAGCTGCTGGAAATCAGTCCCAACAACTTTTCCGCACTCTTCAACATGGGCGCACTGGCCGCGCAGGAAACCAATGCCCCGGCCGCGATTCCATGGCTGCGCCGCGCCATGGCCCAGATGCCCCCCGCCAATTTCCGCCAATACCTGAACGATCCCGACCTGGCCCCCATCCGCGATACCATCGAATTCCAGCAGCTTCTGCAGGAAATCGATCCCGTCTTCCCCAGCCCTCCGCCGGCCCCCTGAGCCCACCCGCGCCCAGCGGGCCGGATTTAAGTTCGTGGGGGGGGGCTGAAACGAATTTCAGGGCTGGGGATTGCCGAGATAACCGGCCGGGTTGGCCGCGTCCCCGCCGGTCGACCACAGGTAAAAGGTCGTCTTCGAGCTTTTCTCGTACCGATAGGACATGCCCCAGGGATCCAGCATGTTGGACAGCGAATGTTTTTCGTCGGCCAGCGCTTTTTTCAAGACCGTTTCGTTGCCCTGCGGCACCTGGCCGTATTTCATCTGGTAGTCGGTGACGAAGCTCTCCAACTGGGAGATTTCGGCTTCGGCCTTGCTGCGGGCGGCCTTTTTCTGGGCATTGCCCGCCAGCCCCAGGATCAGCGCCGAGAGCAGCGCGATGATGGCAATGACCGTCAACAGCTCGACCAATGTGAACCCGGACCGTTTTGCTCGCTTCATGGAATCTCTCCTCGTTGGATTCATTCTGCCCCAGCCCGTTGGCGGATGCAATCCCGTCTTGCGCCATTCGACCGGCGGGAGCGCATGCCTCATTGCAGATGCGCCCGCCCCGGCATGAAAAACGCCGGCCCCGCGGAAACGGGGCCGGCGAATTATGAATCTGTATGGGTCCAGACTACTCGGGCGTGCCGCTCTCCTGCAGCACGACACGGATCATCTGGCGCATCGGATCATCCGTCAGGATGGTCACCTCGCTGCCGACCACCGTGTAGTCAGTGGCCGGGACCGGCTGCCAATCGAACCCGTTGCCGACCAGTTGGCAATCCGCACCTTCCACGCGGACAAGCGTGTAGCCGCTGGGAATGGTGAAGCTTATCTCATCCGTGGCGGGGTTGAAGCTGATGCTCGCGATCCCGGGTCCCACGGGCCCGGCGACCTCGGACAGCCACATGCGGTTGAAGTAGAAGTTCTCCGCTTCGCCGGAACCGCCGTTGTAATTGTAGAACTCGATCTGGTCGATGGAGCCGGGCAGGATGACGTTTTCCACCAGCACGGCGTCTTCGCCGTCGCGTTGCAGGGAGAAGGTGAACGTATTCTCGCCCGTGCAGATGGCCTGCACGCGGCCCCGGAAGCCGCCTTCAACATAACCGCTCCAAGCCACCACCGGGTCGCCGCCGTCGAGCTTGTACGACCAGGTGTCGTTGCCGGAATTGAACAGTTCGAAGCGGTCATAGGCTGTGCCTTCGAAGTCACCTTTGAGCTTGATGCCCTTGGTGCCGCCGCTCCAGTTGTAGCCCACATCCACGGAGAACGTCTGGCCCACAACCATGGGCGCCGGGAAGGAACGCAACATCTTGACTTCCGGCAGCGGATCGGGTTCCGGATCCAGATAGTGGTTCGCATACAGCCCAAATGCCACGCCATTCTCGTTGATCGCGCCAATGGGCGAGGCGCCGATGAACCGGCCGCGATACACATCCGCCGGGGCGGGATCCGGATTGACCCATTCAGTCCAGTCCGAGAAGCCCGTCACATGCGCCGGAGCCAGCACCCAGTCGCCGTCGGCATAGAGAGACGCATCATCGTACGCGAGGTATTCCGGCCGGACCGCCACGGTGACGTTAAGGGGCGTCGCGGTGGCATCGGCGTTGCCGGCGGAGAGCACGGTGGCGCCGGCTCCCACCGGCGTCGCCTGGAAGGTCACGGAGTTCTGGCCGTTGGGGAAAGTCGCGGTGGCCGGCACGGTCATGACGCCGAGGGCGGAGCTGCCGAGGGTCACCACATCGCCCACTTCCCCCTGCCGGGTCAGCGTGTAGGTAGGGGTCGTGCCCGCCCATACTTCCGTCGGTCCGGTCAGGAACAGGGCCGCGGCAACCGGAGTGCCGACAATCTGCAGGTCATTCATGAAGACGGCGTAGTTGACCAGATTGATTTCCGGCCGGGCATCGGCATGTCCGCCGCAGTACATCGAAACGCCGGTGGCCGGATCGGCCTGGACGATGTTGGTCGAATAGGTCAGGTTGGGGACGCCGCCGACCGTCCGGACCAGATCCATCTGGATGCCGTCAGCCGACTGGGTGATTTCCACCGCCACGACAGCGCCGGGGGAATACTCGGTGGAGATCGTGTTGCCGTTGACCTGGAAGGTATTGCCGCCCTGCACGTTGATCAGGTTGGCAAACTGGCCCGTGGCGCAGAAGATGTCCACGCCGCGCTGGCCGCCGTCCCAGTTATAAGTGAAGGTGAAACTCATCACATCGCCCGCCTGCAGGGGAGCCGCAAAGTTGCGGCGGGCGTTGCACCAACTGCCGGAGGCGTCGCCCATGAAGCGGAACGACAGGCCGTTGGCCGAATTGATGTCCCCACCGCCGCCCGCCGTGGAATCGCCCAGCGTGGCCAGATCGTTCCAGAAGTCCCAGGCGCCAAAACCGAAGCCCTCGTTGGCGCCGTTGACGAATGTGGCCGGGGTATAGTTGTTCGCCTCGTCGAAGGCGACCACGGTGCCGGCTGCCGTCACCTCCACATCCAGAGTGTCGCCTTCCGGCAGATCGTCGGACCAGGCGGTGATCGTAGCCGTGCCCACGGCCACGCCCACCGCGTCGAAGCTGGCGACATCGCCCGAGGCAAAAGTAACCGAGTCGGGCACGGTCAGGACATTCGTGTCGGAGCTGGACAGATAGATCGTCTCGCCAGCCGGGCCGTAGCGCGTCACGGTGTACGACTTGGTTTCCCCCTCCCAGATGGAGGCCGGGCCGCCCAGAACGAGGGCTGGCGGATAGAAGGTCACATTGAACTCCGCCTTCACCCCGTTGGCCGGATCGGTGGCGGCCAGGGTCGTGGAGCCTTGGCCGATGGCGGTCGCCTGGAAGGTGGTGACGTCCTCGCCCTCGTTGAACGTGGCGGTGCCGGTCACCGACATGACGCTGGCCGTGGAACTGCTCAGACTGACCGTGTTGCTGATGCCGGCGATGCGGGTCAGGGTGTAGGTGACGGGGCCGGCGGCATACACCTCCCAGGGGCCATCGATGGCAAGGTGTGGCGCGCGGAGCGTGTATTCCGTCCGGGCACCGCTGGAGAGGTTCGTCGCATAAATCGTCGCATCGCCGTTGGTCACGCTGACCACCGTGGCATCAAAGGCGACCGTAGTGGCCGCCGGGGAGTCGAAGGTGACGGTGGCCGGCACGGTGACCGCCGCTTCGTTGTCACTGTTGAGGGCGATTTCATCGCCTACGGCACCGGAGCGGGTGAGCTCAAACGCATAGGCTCCCGGCGTGGGAGGATTCCATACACCGGCGCTGAATTCCAGGCTGCGGCGGTCTTCGCCGAAGATCTGAAGGTCGTTCATGAAAATCGCGTAGTTGTTGTTGTCGCCGGGGTCGCAGGTATAGCCGCCGCAGTACATCGAAATGCCGGTGGCACCATCGGGATTGACGATGTTGGTGGTATAGGTCAGGTTGGTCTCGCCGCTCACGGTGCGAGTCAGGTCCATCTGGATGGCGCCGATTTCCTGAGTGATCTTGACCGAGACCACCGCTCCGGGCGAATAGTTCGTGGAAATGGTGTTGCCATTGACCTGGAAGGTATTGCCGCCCTGCACGTTGATCAGGTTGGCGAACTGTCCCGTGGCGCAGAAGATGTCCACGCCGCGGCCGCCGCCGTCCCAGTTGTAGGTGAACGTGAAGGTCAATTCGTCGCCATCCTGCAGGGGAGCCGCAAAGTTGCGCCGCGCGTTGCACCAGCTGCCGGCGCCGTCGCCCTTGAAACAGAAGGAGTAGCCGTTGGTGGAATTCAGGTCTCCGCCGCCGCCCGCGGTCGAATCCTCCAAGGTGGCCGGGGTGTTCCATATATCCCAGACCCCGAAACCGGTCCCCAGATTGGCGCCGTTAATGAACGTTTCCAAGGTGTAGTTGCCCGCTTCATCATTGGCCTGGACGGCCGGGGCCGCCCATGCGTTGCCGGCCAGCGCCAGCGTTCCCATCAATGCTCCCATCCAGATATTCTTCATGGTTTTTCCTCCGTTGATGCTGCGACGATGACCAGATCGTTCATTAAAAAATAATCTTCCCACATTCCAAGGCCTGGAGCAACCCCAAAAAAACGTTTCACGATCCCGCCCGCAAGGCTGCCGAGGTCCCGAGCGGGTTACGGCATGGTAAAGAGGCCGGAGAGACTATACCGCTGGGCCGAATTGGTAACCACCCACCAAGTGCCGGTGAAGCGATTGGTGGCTTCGCCGGGATTAAAACCCAGATGATACGTGTACTGCCGTCCCAGGTCGTCAATGAAGGAGAGCCGGGCCATGTAGGCCTCCCGCTGCCAGATGTCGGCATACACCACCCGCGGATAAGGCGCGTTGGTTCCATCCTGGACCCAGCCGCTGCCCCCTCCCAACGGCTGGTTGGTCAGGCTCACCTGATACACCAGATCCGGGGAGTCCCACCAGAACGTAAAGGTGTGGCCGCGCTGGGTTTCCGGACTGGTGACCGGGACCGGATAGCGGATGCGTGCGGCGTGGAAGAAGGTGGCCGCGCCCAATTCCGCATGGGCAAATGTCCTCGTCAGGATCGAGGTGGCCCCACTGGTGTAATAACCCAGCCCCCAATCACTGCTTTCCCATGCCTGCAGATCCTCTGAAATACGAAAGAGCGTCTTGGACTGAGGAACCCGCTCGTAATCCAGGACAAGATTGGTGCCCGACATATAGGCCCGCATCCCTCCCGTTTCGATGATCGGCACGCCTTGCGCGGAGATATCAAAGGCCTTGGCAACTGTGTTGACGCGTCGGATATTGATGGAATGCACGGTCACGTCATCCACAGGCCGCTCGTCCAGCACCGGCACGGCGGCGATGGCTTCAACCACGTCCATTCCCGCCGTCACGTGCCCGAAGACTGTGTAGCCTCCGTCCCAGAACGGGACATTCGTGGCTGTGATGAAAAACTGCGAACCATCGGTGTTCGGCCCGGAATTGGCCACGGAAATCACGCCGTTGGAATGGGCCAGCCCGTTCGTGAAATTTTCAAGCATGGTATAGCCAGGCCCGAGGAGGTTCGTGACTCCGCCGGAGACCGAGATTCGTCCTCCGCCCTGGATGGCAATGCCGTTGCCGAAGCCATCCTTTACCACCCGGTGAAACAGCGAGCCGTCGTAGAAGGGCTTGTTGGTCCAGACGTTGCACTGCGCGTCCAACCAACCGGATGCCCCCGTGGCCAACCCCACGAAGCTGGCCACGGTGCGCGGCGCGCGCTCAAAGTCCAGTTGGACGGTGAACTCGCCCAGCGAGGTCGCAAAGTCGGCATAGATCCCGTCGTCCTCGGCCCACGAAGCCGTCGTGACGCCGAGCCCGAGCAAACCAATCATGGCCCAACGTCTCATGGCCAGTTTTTTTGCGGGATTTGCATGGTTCAGGAGAGAGGGCAAAGGTCAGATAACCGAAATGAGGAATTTAGCCCTCTGCCCTCTGACTTCTGTCCTCCGCCCCCTTAAAAATGCCAGGCCAGGCCCAGGGTCAGCACCGGATAGACCTTCAGGTCGTCCAGATCCTTCTGCAAGTTCCGCTCTTCCTCCTGGATGTCTTGGCGGAAGGTATCAAGCTTGGCCGTCATGCCCGCGCCATCGGCGGTCAGCGAGGAATCATAGGACTGGAAAATGACGCCAAGTTCCACCATGAACGTCAACAACTGGTCCTCGGCAACCGCGTTGCCGAATCCGATGCCCAGATAGGGCGCAAGGGTGTCGGCCACGTCGATCTGGCCGCGCAGCGTGCCCACCACCTCGGGCGGATAGGTATGGGAACCGATCTGCACGTTCTTGTCCGGCGTGGCCCGCAGATCGCCCTCCGTGCCGGGCTGGAGGAAGAGGCCGGCCGTGATCCGGAAATGCCCCCCGAAGGGATGGATGTCCAGCATGAGCGGAATGCTCAACATGTCCACGTCCAGGTCGTATTCCACATCGTCCAGCTTCGGACTCCACGTGAACGAGCCATAGTTGAATCCGCCGCGCAGATTGAGGTAACGGTTGATGCCAAAGGTCAGGTCCAGGCCGATGCCCGTCGTGCCGATCTTGGGCCCGAGGGCGATGCCCGGCCACTTCTGGCCCCAGATCCAGTAGATGCCCTCCTCCTCTTCCGCCTCAACCGCCGGCGCGGGCGCCAGCGTCAGCGGCGCGGCTTGAGCGGACGGCGGCGGACGGCCGCCGGGTTGCGGCGCCGGCGCGGCCGGCCGGCCCGCCGGATTCAATGCCGGCGAGGGCCGGATGCCGCCTGGCGACTGCCCCACGGCGCAGACCGCACTCCATACCACCCCCATCGCCAACGCCCATCCGATGCATCTCAACTTCATCACATGATTTCCTTCTTTGGATCCTGCCCGATTTTGCCACTTCAATCCCGGACGTAGTCCACGCCCAGGATGCACACATCGTCTTCGAATTCCGTGGTGCCGGTGAAGGCCACCACGTCGCGCACCACGGCCTGCAGCAGGGCCGGCAGGGGCTCGGCGGCATGGGCCTGCATGGAGGCCGTGAGCCCCGCCACGTCGAATTCCTCCTGCCGGGCGTCGCGCGCCTCGGTCAGGCCGTCGGTGTAGAACAGCCAGCGCTGGCCGGGCGACATGTGCGCCCGGATGTGGGCGTAGCGGGCATCGCCGAACAAACCGAGTGCCGGCCCGAGACCTTCCGGGGGCACCTGTGCGGTCCGCCCCGTGCCGTCCGGCTCGAGCACCATCGGCAACGGATGGCCCGCGTTGGCATGCCAGATTTCGCCGCGGTCCAGGTCGAAACGGGTGCAGCAGGCCGTGGCGAACATCAGTTCGCCGGCGCTGCTGAAAATCCGGGAGTAGGCGGCATTCAAGCGCGTCATGAATTCCCCGGGCTCCTGCGTCTCCTTCGCGATCTGCTCGAGCAGGCCGCGGATCGTCGCCACCACCAGCGCGGCCCGCGCGCCGTGTCCCATCACGTCCGCCACGAACACCAGCACCTGGCCGGGGGAGATGGAAAGGATGTCAAAGAAGTCGCCACCCACCAGGCCGCTGGGGTGGTAGACATGCGCGAATTGCAGGTGGCCGGGCCGGCCGGGATCGGCGCTCGCGACGGCGGGATAGGAGGACGGCAGGAAGGCGTATTGCAGGTCGCGGGCCATGCGCAGATCCGCTTCCATCTCCGCATTCTTCTGGCGCAGTTGCGCGGCGTAGAGCTCGAGCTGCTGCTGAGCCTGCCGCTGCGGCGTCACGTCCAACAGCGAAATCACGATGCCGGTCATGGCGCCGTCCGGATTCAGGTTGGGCTCCAGCGAGGCCTGGGCGTAGAACGGCGTGCCGTCCTTGCGCTTCATTTCCAATTCCCCGCTCCAGGTCTCCCCGGCCTGCGCCGCCGCCACCACGTCCGCCGCCAGCGCCTCGTCCTTCAGAAACTGCCGAAAATTGGACGCATAGGCCTCTTCCGCCGACTCCAGTCCCAGCAGCGCCATCATCGACGGATTCACATAGCCAGCCAGAGTGCCCTCCACGTCCGCCACGGCAATCCCGCTGCCGGAGTTCTGCAATGCGTTGTAGCCGGTCTTGAGGCGCTCCTCCGTCTCTTTCCGCAGCGTGATGTCGCGGATGAAGAAGCTCAGGTGCATCTTGCCGCCAAGGGGCAGGCGGTTCACCGAGATTTCAGCCGGGAACATCGTTTCATCGGCGCGGCGACAGAGCGCCTGGATCAGGACGAACCGGTTGTTTTCCAGCGAGCCGAGGATCGTGTCCAGCAGTTTGCGATCGGCCCCGCACAGCCAGTCCAGGACGTTCTTCTTGCACAGCTCTGTGCGGCCGCAGGCGAAGAATTGCTCCGCCCGCACATTCACGCTTACCATCATGCCCTGGGGATCGGTGATGAAAACGGCATCGTAGATGCTTTGCAGGAGGGTCTGGAATTCCTCTCCCCCGTGCGGCCGGCCCGCCGGCCCGGCGGGAATGCGGATCACGCCCGTCCCGCCCGGACGCGCCGGCACGGTCAGGCCGGACGGCCGCGGGGTCATGCGCACACCCGGCGCCGGCGCCTGCTGCAACTGCTCCAGCATCGCCGGCGTGATGTCGATGCGCATCGTCGCCTGGGATTCTTCCTTCGCCATTTCGGTTCTACCATAGCGGAGCCCCGGAACCGCCGCAATGGTATTTCGGCGATTCCCCGCGGGAACGCGCAACGAATGGCAAACGCGGCCGCAGCGGGCTACTCGCCGCGCCGCGTCCACATGTTCAGGTGGCGGAATTCGGGGAACTGCCGATAATCCAGTAACCCGGCCAAGGATCGGTTCTGGCAGGCCACGGCCGCCTCTTCCAGCGCCGCCGCGGGATTCAGGCCGGCCAGGACCACCAGTCCTGTACGTCCCTCGCCCACGGGAACCCCATACAGCGTCTGATTGGGCACGCCCACCGCTACGATGCCGTCCAACCCCAGCAGGCGCAACTGGTCGCGGGTCTTCAGCACCGCCGGCAGGGCGGCGGAAGGAAATTCCCGGAAACTCGCACCAACGAGCCCGTTGCCTGAGTGGGCACACGCTCGCACGCTGGTCATCTTGGCCCGGATGAACAGTTCCAGCGGATCCTGCGTGGTACCGCCATAGTCCATCAGTTCCACGAACCGCACCGGCAGCCGGTTCCGGAATTCCAGCAAACCGCCATAGTGCGAAGTCACCGGAATCCCCTCCTTCAGGAGAATGCCGTTCAGCGTCACGCTGCAAATGGTCACCATGGCGATGTGGCCGCGGGGCACCACGGCGGCGCGGGCCGCATCGTAGACCGCCCCGGCCCGCAGCACGAGCATCCGCGAGCCCATGCCCAACCGGGCGGCAAACACCGGCCGGACCACCTCGATCGCCGCCACCTCATCTTTCGCCGCCAGCAGGGTTGTGTTCACCACCAGCGTTCCCGCCCCGGCGCGCGGGGTGAACCCCATCTGATATGTCAACGCATCGATCTGCCCCGAAATGAAACCCAGACGCTCCATCACGGCGCTCTGATCCACTTCGGCCCGCCCCTTGGCGGTCAATACCCGGCCTGCACGCCGGCTTTGCAACTGCGTGAAGCCCTCCGCATCGAGCTGCTGCAGATACAGTCGGATGCTCCGTTCGCCAAGGTCCACCCCCCAGCCATGCAACTGCCGGCCGATCTGCGAAGACCCGGCCGGACGCCCCAGGCCCTGCAGCACTTTCAGGATCCGCCGTTTGATTTCGCCTGGCGTCAGTTTCATCTTTTGGGTCCAGGGGTCAGAGTTCAGAGGTCAGGGTTCCGGTTCTCCTATTTCCGTCATGCACTTTCCATGCCGTCCGACTGCCGTATAAACCAGACGGCAATGACTTGTAAACGGTAATTTTTCCGTTTGTCGAAAAATATATTGCTATTTTTATTGTGATTTCCAAGCGCTGTCATAATTATTACGGCCAAGGATTACCGATTCAGAAGGCGTCGCCGCCCGGATCGCCCAGACCTTAAAGGAAACCTTATGAGCTATGTCCAAGATGTCCTGACCCAATTGCAGGCCAAGAGCCCCGGCGAGCCCGAATTCCTCCAAGCCGCCCGCGAAGTGCTGGAATCCCTGGAACCGGTCCTGGCCCGTCACAAGAAGTATCAGGCCGGACGGATCCTGGAGCGCATGGTCGAGCCTGAACGCCAGATCATCTTCCGGGTGCCTTGGATCGACGATGCGGGCCAGCCCCGCGTCAACCGCGGATACCGCATCGAATTCAACAGCGCCATCGGCCCCTACAAGGGCGGCCTGCGGTTCCATCCCTCCGTCAACCTGAGCATTTTGAAGTTCCTCGGATTCGAGCAGATCTTCAAGAATGCCCTGACCACCCTGCCCATGGGCGGCGGCAAAGGCGGCAGCGACTTCGACCCCAAAGGCAAAAGCGACAACGAGGTAATGCGCTTCTGCCAGTCGTTCATGACGGAGTTGTGCAAGCACATCGGCCCGCATACCGATGTGCCCGCCGGCGACATCGGGGTCGGCAGCCGCGAAATCGGCTTCCTGTTCGGCCAGTACAAGCGTATTCGCAACGAATTCACCGGCGTGCTGACCGGCAAGGGGCTCCCCTGGGGCGGCTCGCTCATCCGGCCCGAGGCCACCGGCTACGGCTGCGTGTTCTTCGCCGAGGAGATGCTCAAGACCCGCGGCGAATCCCTGCAGGGCAAGACCTGCACGGTCTCCGGATCCGGCAACGTCGCACAGTATACCGTCGAGAAGCTGAATCAGCTCGGCGCCCGGGTGGTTTCCCTGTCCGACTCCGCGGGTACCATCTACGACAAGGAGGGCATCGATCCGGAGAAATTGGCCTTTGTGATGGATATCAAGAATGTCAAACGCGGCCGTATCGCCGAATATGCCCGGAAATTCGGGGCGGAATATCGCGCCGGCGAATCCCCATGGTCCCTGCCCTGCGACTGCGCCTTTCCCAGCGCCACGCAGAACGAAATCAACGGCGCAGATGCCGCCACGCTCGTCAAAAACGGTTGCACGCTCGTGGCCGAAGGCGCCAACATGCCCTCGACCCCCGAGGCGGTGGACGTGTTCATCGAAAGCCACGTGCTCTACGGCCCCGGCAAGGCCGCCAATGCCGGAGGTGTGGCCACCTCCGGACTGGAGATGGCGCAAAACTCCATGCACATCAACTGGACCCGCGCGGAAGTCGAAGCCCGCCTGCACCAGATCATGATTGCCATCCACCATAGCGCCTTTGACACCGCCAGCGAGTACGGCCAGCCCGGCAACTACGTGGTCGGCGCCAATATCGCAGGTTTCGTCAAGGTGGCCGACGCCATGCTCGACCAGGGCCTGGTATAGGCCCCGACCCGGGCCGACCGTCGCCGCATGCCCTCCATGCAAAACGGCCGCAAGGGCCCCCGCCCCTGCGGCCGTGTCTCGCGGCGAAATGTCTACAGGGAAAACCCGAGGCCCGCGATCAGGCTCAGATCATTGCGATCCTTGCCCGCGGCCGGCGTGCTGTCATAGCGGTCCTGCAGCACCACGCGCAGACTCAGGCGGTCATTGATGTCCGCTTCCGCGCCCACTTCCCCGGTCAGGAGATAGTTGTCGAAATCCGACGCCTCGGGCATGTATTCCAGCGACTGGAACACCCGGGCGGTTTTGCTGATTTCACAAGTATAGCGCTCCGCGAAGCGCAGGGCCAGGTAGTCGTCGCGCTTGTCGTTGACTTGTTCCCACACGTAGGTCGGACCGCCCTCCAGCGAGAGCATGCGCTTGTCGTTCTTGAGAACGTAGAACCCCAGGCCAGGACCGAGCGTGGCACGGTAGTCGATTTCGGCAATGTCATCGAACAGGGCGTCGCCGGCCAGGTAGGCGTAGGTCATCGGACTCAAGGTCTTCTTCACATTGGCATAGGCCTTGGCGTTGTTGACCGTCGTTTCGTCGGACTCCGACTCCACGGTTTGGCCATCCACCTCGCGGGTGGTCTTCACCGTGTTCTCGCCGTAGTTCGCCTCGATTCCCGCCAGCACCGAGCCCAGCCCTTCTTTCTCGCCTTCCGTCAGGAAGCCCGCATTGGCCGACATCGTCTCGCTGTTGCCGTCCGTCAGCGTCAGGCCCGCGTTCAAAGTCATGGCCAGGCCTTCCTTCTTGGCTTCTTGCGCATCGGTTTTCTTCGCCTTCTTCTCCGCCGCCGAGGCGGAAACCGCCAGCGCCAGAACCGTCACGACCATCAGAATCTTCTTCATGGATTTGTTCTCCGGGTGAGGGGTGAGGGGCATCCGCCGCTTACTTCGCCACGGACGCTTCCTGCGTCCGGCGCAGGCTGTTGATGCCCTTGACCAGCAGGAATACGCAGAAGGCCACGATCAGGAAATCCACCACGTTCTGCACGAACATCCCGTAGTTCAGCTTGACGGCGGCCACTTCCGCCCCCGCCGCATCCACGGTCGCGCCCTTCAAGGTCAACGCCAGGTCCTTGAAGTCCACTTTGCCCAGGAGCATGCCGATGGGCGGCATGATCACATCGTTCACCAGCGAGGTCACGATCTTGCCGAACGCCCCGCCAATGATGATACCCACCGCCATGTCGATCATGTTGCCTTTGACGGCAAATTCCTGAAACTCCTTCACAATGCTCATGTTTTTCTCCTTTTTTTGTCTTTTTTTGAAAATATTAACAAGTGAAACGGTATACCATAGTCCCTTTTTTGTCAATACCTCTTTTTTTACCCATTTTTGGCAAAAATTTCGGATTGAAAGGCAATTTTTGGCGTATTTCGACATTTTCCAGCATGTTGCGACTGATTTTCAGCCTGTATTGATGAAAAAAACTGGATTTCAAGTTTCCCATGGACAGCCGCCAGGCTCCGGAGTATCTTGCTCCTCGATTCAATCAGATGAATGTCTTTCGTCAGCGCTTCGCTGTCACAAGTCCAGCCCGGCTCCCCGCCGGGCTTTCCCTACGCCTGCGCCGCGCTCCCGTTCGTTCGCTGAAACGCGCCGCCCTCAACCCGTCAATCCCGACCGATGCCACCCTCGCGGCGGCGACACCGGCCCCCGCCAACGACCTGGCGGTCTGAGTCAACCCTTCGAACTCGAGACCGCACCCCACCCATCCAGGCCCGTTGACACCCTGCGGGGGCCTTGCGCCCCCACCCGATGAACATTCAAATCGCCGAGCTCTCCGCCGAACGCCTCCCCGAAACCGCCGAACTTCTCACCGATGTTTTCCTGAACCTGGAGCCCATGACCGCCGCGCTTCACCTGTCGCGCGATTTCTATGCCTCCTATGTCCGCGCCGTCTGCGATCATTGCTTTGAAGACCATCTGGCCGTGACAGCCATTGACGCCGACACCGGCCAGGTGGTCGGCGTGGCCATTGGCCTCGACGACGGCAAATACCGCCAGACCCTGCACGTCATCCCGCCCGAATACCGCGCGGCGATGGAACAGATGAACGACTTCTTCGAAGAACTCGACAAGCCTTTGGCCCGCATTCCGGGCAAATGGACCTATGTGTTCTACCTGGCCGTCGCCCCGACCTACTGGCGGGCGGGCATTTCAATGTCCATGCTCGAACACATGGAGTCCCTGCTGCGGGACAAACACTATGAGTACTTGGTGTCGGAAACCACCAATCCCAAATCCGAAGGCGCGTTCCGGAAGCAGGGCTATACCGAAATCAACCGCCGCAACTTCGCGGACAACCCCGGCCCCTTTTCCGCCCTGCCCGGCGCCTGCACCCTGTTCGTCAAGAAACTCGCTTGATCCTGCTGCCCATCCGCATGGCACCCCCTGGTGCAAGCCTGTGCCCTGCCCGCCACAAGGGTAGATGCCCAACATGGCACGACCACGGTGTCACGTTCGCCCCGATGGGGCCAGGCAGGTCGCGTTACGTGTTTTGACCCCGCAACTTGTCCACAAGTTCGCGTGCCATCGCGGCATGTTGCGCGAGCCCATCCGGACTCGTGCAATATACATGCCGGTCCTGGCCAAGACGCAGCCGCCGGAACAACCTGCGCCCCGGCGTCTTGACGAGTGTTTTCCGGGACCGCGACCCGTTTCCGGCTCCGCTGGTGTTCCCCCTCCCTCCGGTGGAGACTATGTTTAATTAAACATAGTCTGAAATATCGATATAACTTCGTAATTTCATTTATTATACTATACCATGTTTAATTAATAATATTCTTTTTAGAAAAGGAATATGCATTGGAAACATCTGGGATTCGGCGCACCATCTGGCGGCTCAAGGCGCCATGGACGGGAGCAGGCGCAAGCGTGTACATCATACGACTCCGGTTCGTAGTCCAGCCTTCGGGCTGCATTCTTGCACTCAATCGCAGATCGGATGGGAGTGTGTATGCGCATTTGCAGATGCGCCTCCGTCCTGGACCTTGACACCTCATGCCGGCGGAGTACCCTTGCTTGCCTGCGCCACCCACGCCATGCCCCGAATTCAGACAAGCAGCATAACATTGCATTGCGAAACCACGGGTCAGGGCCCGCCAGTGCTCTTCATTCACGGCCTGGGATCCTGCACCGAGGATTGGGAGCCGCAGGTGCGCGCATTCTCCGGCGCCTATCAGGTCATCACATTCGATTTGCGCGGGCATGGCCGGTCCGACGTGCCCCGGGGCCCCTATTCCATCCCTCTGTTCGCGGCCGACACGGCCGGCTTGCTCGCCACGCTGCCGGCGGGACCGGCACATGTCGTGGGCCTGTCGCTGGGCGGTTGCGTGGCCATGCAGCTGGCGCTGGATGATCCCGGGCGCGTCCGATCCCTCGTCATCGTCAACAGCGCTCCGGAATTCATCCGGCGTTCGCTCTTCACCCTGCTGGAAGGAATGCGCCGCACCGTCATCGTCCATTGGCGGGGCTTGCGCGCACTGGGGGAACGCATCAGCCGCCGGCTTCTGCCCGATCCCGCACAGGAAGCCTTGCGGGCGGCATTTGTCGAGCGGTTCGCGCAAAACGATCCCTCGGCCTACCTGAACTCGCTGAAAGCCCTGGTGGGCTGGAGCGTGACCGCGCGGCTGCCGGCCATCCGCTGTCCCACCCTGATCGTAGCGTCCGAACACGATTACACCCCCGTTGGCATGCAGGAAAAATACGCCCGGCGAATTCCCGGAGCCCGGTTTGTGACCATTCCAGGCGCACATCATGCCGTGCCCGTGGAACGGCCGAACACATTCAACGCCGTCCTGGCGGACTTTTGGACCATGCTCGACGCCCCGCCCGAGATGCCGCCTCCGGCTCCACCCGGCGCTTGACTCGCCCCTGGCTCTTGGCTATCAAGTGTCGCCAGACATGGGCGTCCCGGTGGACGCGGGAAAGGACACGATTCATGACGACTGGGAATGAAGGCGGACTTGCAGGGATTCACGCGGTCTTCAACCATCCCGGCCTGCGGAAGTTCTGGTGCCGCATCCGCTACCCTTTTGCCACCGTCCTGCTGGTCATGCTCGCATGGCTCTTCTGGAAATATCCCCTTATCCAGCCGCAGTGGTTCCGGATCGGGTTCGCCGTATCGCTCCTGGGGGAATTCATCCAGCTCTGGTGCTTTGCCTCACTCAAGAAAGAGAAGGTACTGGCGTGCCGAGGGCCGTACGTGCTCGTGCGCAACCCGATGTATCTCGGCCGCTATTTCATTGTGCTCGGCCTGATCCTGCTGCTGGGCCGGCCGGGCCTCTGGGCGGTGGTGCCCTACACCATCTTCTACTGGTTCTACATGGTCAACCGCGTCCGCCGCGAGGAAGCCAAGCTGGCCGGCATCTTCGGCGCCGACTATGATGCCTATTGCCGCAATGTGAACCGCTTCCTGCCCTCCCCGCGCGGCGGGCATCTCCGGAATGTGCTCTACTGGAACTGGGGCCTGCTGCATGGCAACCACGGCTGGGTGAACCTGGCCGCGCTGCTCGTGGCCTACGCCGTGCTTTATGTGTGCGCTTTTGTGCTGAAATAACGTCCGCATGCCTTCCCCCGCGGACATCCCGCCTGGCCTGCTCGATCTGCTCCGCGCCGCTTTTCACTCCAATCTGGAGGCCGCAGACCTGCTCCTGCTCAAACGGGGCAACTACGCGAACGCCAACGTCCACCGCGCCCGGATCGACGGACGCGACTGGGCCATCAAGGAATTTCTCTCCCGGCCGTGGCTTGTTCGCCACACTCTCGGCCGCTTCCTGATCCGTCGGGAGGCGCGGGTGCTCGCGGCCCTCGATGGCATTGCGGGCATCCCCCGCGACGGCCGCCGGCTCGGCCCCGCCGCACTGGCCATGGCCTTCGTCGCGGGCAAGGCCCTCGCCGACCTGCGCCGCGAAGGCGGCCAACTGCCCCGTTCCTTTTTCCTCGATCTGGAACGGCTGGTGGACGACATTCACGCCGCGGGCTATGCCCATCTGGACATGCGCAACCTGGGCAACATCATCTGCGGGCCCGACCAGCGGCCATGCCTGCTCGATTTCCAGTCCAGTGTTCGCACCCAACGCCTGCCCCAATGGCTGCGCCGGATCATGGAAGACACGGACCGCTCCGGCATCTACAAATGCTGGCGCAAGCTGTGTCCGGAACCTCTGGATCCGGAACGGGACGCCTTCCGGCAACGTTTCCAGAGGACCCGGAAACTTTGGGTCTTCAAAGGCTACTGGCTGGGCAAGACTTGGAAGAAACTGAGTCGTTCCCGGGCAACGCCACCAACGGGCTGAGCCCCCCGGGATTCCGGCTCAGCGCACGAGGTCGCAGGCCTCCGGCGGCATCCAGTGGGCGTCCTTGCCGTCCCACTTCACATTGCACCCGATCGGATTGGTCAGCGGCACGCTGACTGGACGGCCGCTGGTGATCTCGTCCAGCGCCCGATCGAGGTCGTTCACGGTCATCTTGGCCGTCTCGCGCGGGTTGTCTACGCCGCGGCCGGTGTAAACCAGCCGGCGCACCCGATCGAACACGAAGAAATGCGGCGTGCGCAGCGCCCCGTAGGCCCGCGCCGTATCCTGCGGCTCGTCATGCAGGTAGACCCATGGAAAATGGTACTGCTCCATGCGCCCCACCATGTGCATGAAATCGTCTTCCGCATAGGTGTATTTGCTGTTCGAGTTGATCGCCACGAATCGCACGCCCCGGTCCCGGTATTTCTCCGCCGTGGCCCGCGTCACCTCGTCCGATCCGATCACGTAGGGACAATGGTTGCAGGTGAAGAAAACGACCAACACCGCCGCGCCCGCGAAATCCGCCAGCTCATAGGTCTTGCCGTCCGTCGCCGGCAGTTTGAAATCCGGCGCCTTCGCACCGATGGCCAATGTAAAGGCCATGGGCACCTCCTTATGGTTACGGACAAGATACCCCCTGTTGGCGGCGCGCGCAACTGATCTGAGACTCTCGATCCAGTGTGCCAATACTTAAACCTTAAGGGCTGACCCCAATGGGGTCACCAGGCGGGAACATTAGAATTCACCGCGGATTTCGACGCGGGCGACGTAGGGGCGCAGGAGGTCGGCACAGGCGCGGAGGATTTCGGCGCGGGTCTCGGGCATGGCGCGGCAAGCGGGGTCGGGCAGTTCGGCGCGCGGCACGAAGGCCTGCAGGACGTGTAATTCGGCCCCCCGCACCCATTCGCCAATGGCGCGCATGGAGTCTGCATCGTGCCAGGCCTCGATGACGGTGGTGCGAAATTCGTAGGCGGCGGCTTTTTCCCGGATCAGGCGGATGGATTCGGTCAGCGCGGCGACATCGGCAAAGCCAACGCGCTTGGAATAGTCGGCCGGAGCGAATTTGACGTCCATGGCAACGTAGTCCACCCGCGGCAGGAGTTTTTCCAGCACCCCCGGGCGCGACCCGTTGGTGTCGAGCTTGATCGCGAAGCCCCATTCACGAAGTTTTTCCACGATATGGAAAACGCCGGGATTCAGCGTGGGTTCGCCGCCGGTGACGACGGCGCCGGCCACCCAGTTATCGCGGAACTTGCGGCAGATCTGTTCGACCTCGGTCCAAGGCAGGCCGGCGGCGCCGGTGCGGTTCATGAGCGCGGCATTGTGGCAGAAGCCGCACTTGAAGTTGCAGCCGGTCAGGAAGAAGACCGCGGCGAGCCTGCCAGGAAAGTCCACCATCGAGGCGTTCTGGAGCACGCCATAGACGGGAGACCGGGGCGCGGAATCCATTTCAAGACCGGGACGATGTCGTCCCGGCTCCATTGGATCCGTCTTTGGAGCCCCCGACGACCCCGTCGGGGGTTCGGGTTGCCCCGGCGTGCATCACAGCGCCTTGGCTTGGCGCAGGACAGCTTCGATCATGCGCGGGGTGATGACGCCGCGGCCGGCGCCGGAATAATCCGTTTGCAAGCCCAGCCAGGTATAGAGGGCGCTGGCGCCGCCGGGGGCCTCGGCGGAGCCGGGCTGCGGATTCGGCAGGGGTTCCTGCTCGCCGGTGGCGGGGTTGGCCTTGGAGATGTAGAAGCCGGGCACGCGCTGCGGATTGAGGCACTCGGCCTCGCAGAATTCGACCAGGCCGTTTTCGGTTTCGAGATCGTGGTAGAGCTTCTCGAAATCGGCCCATTCGGCTTCCTGCAAAAGGTCGTCGAGGCGGCCGTTGAGAGTATGGCACTTGTCGCAGCCAGGCTTGCCGAACACGTGGATCTGGTAGGTCTTGGACATGGCTCAGGCCTCCGCAGGCTCTGGCGCGGCGCAGACAGCGGCAGGCGCGGCGACGGCTTCGACTGCGTAGATGCCGCGCTGGCGCGCGGGCAGCTCGCCGTCGCGCTTGCTCTTGTTCCAGTTGTTGATCTTGCTGAAGTAGCCGACGACGCGGGTTTCGCCCTCGACGTGCACCGAGCCGCAAGAGGTGCATTTTTGCTTCAGGCCGCGCATGTTGTGGCCGCAATCGAGGCAATAGGTGAATTCCGGCGAGAGAGTCACCTGCGCCGACTGCGTGCGGAAGAACGTCTCGCGCATGAGGGTTTCAATGGCCTGCGGCGACGGGCGTTCCTCGCCGATGAAGGCGTGGGTGATGGCGCCGCTCTCGATCAGGCTGTGGAACTGGGCCTGCTTGCGGATGCGCTCGACCAGCGAAACCGGGGCATCCGCGCACAGGTGCACGCTGTTGGTGTAATAGGCCACGTCTTCGCTGCCGCCCTTGTAGACCTGCAGCGCTTCGTCGCGGTAGTACACCAGATCGGCCTTGGCCAGCCGGCGCGCGGCGCTTTCGGCGGGCGATTCTTCCAGCGTGAGCTTCATCTTGTGCTTCACGGAAAGCTTCTTGCAGCGCAGGAACATGTGGGCCACGATCTTCTCGCCCAGCCGCAGGGCTTCCTTGCTCTCGTGGAATTCCTTGCCCATCAGGAAGCGCACGGCGTCGTTCACGCCGATGAGCCCGATGATGTAGGTGGCCTTGTCGAGCTCGACATAGGGCTTGCCGTCGCAGGCCTCCTTGCCGATCTGCCACAGGGGGAAGCCGGGACCGCTGATCATTTCGGCGATGCGCGCGCGCTTCTGCTCGTGGGCCTTCACGCACAGGTCCATCATCTTGTCGATTTCGGCGACGAGTCCGTCGAACGTGCGCGTGCCGGCGCGGGCGGCGCGGTACATGCACTGGGGGATGTTGATGGTGACGTTCTGGAAGCCGCAGAAGCGCAGGCTCTCGGGGTGCCGGAGCATGTAGTTGTCCTGGATCGTCGTGCGCAGGCGGCAGCAGGCGGACAGCGTGACCTCGTCGCGGTCGAAGATGAAATAGACCGAGCCGTTGCGGCTGGCCACTTCGCACGCGCGGCGATAGATCGCCATTTGTGCCGGATCGGTGAAGGTCTCGGCGCTGACGTGAAAATCGCACTTCGGGAATTCGAAGACGTGGCCGTTGGCGTCGCCGGCCTCCCAGACGTCGAGCAAGGCGCGGGTCAGCTCGCGGGCTTCTTCCTCGAAGTCGCCGTAGGTCAGGATGCGTTCGCCGCGGGCGGCGAGATCCTTCTCCACGTCGGCGTCGTAGACCTGCCCGTGCTTCGGATCGGCCACCTCGCGCAGGACGCAGCGGCGGGAACCGTCGGCTTCCGTCAGGTGGAGTTCCATCATGCGGTTGCCGTGGGCGTCTTTTTCTGCGCGGATGGTTTCCGCGAGGCGGGCGACGGTGCCGTCGGCGCGGCGCAGCATGTAGCGGCCGTGGGGCCCGACGGCGGGCACGGTCTTGAGATAGCTCGGTACGCCGGTATGGATGTTGAAATCGAGGAAGATCGTCTGGCCGCCGCGCGAAAACGCGTTCTGGGCGCCGCCGAAGATCAGGCCCTGGGCCACCTGGCGGATTTCCTTGGCGGACTTGCCGCGCAGATAGGGTGCGAACATGATGTTGATGTAGGCCAGGCCGAGGGCGCCGGCGTAGTTGGCCTGCATGGAGGCCACGAACGTGTTCAGGTGGCCCGTCAGCACATGGGCGCTCGAGGCGGGCGCGCTGTCATTGTTGAGGTTGTTCAGCCCGCGCAGGCCGTACTTCTTGACGTATTCGACGGAGTGCGACGAGCAGTAGACGCGGTGCGGATAGCCCAGGTCGTGCAGGTGCAGCGCGCCGGTGTTGTGCGCGTTCTTAAGGTCGGCGGAGAAAATCGTGTCCAGCGCCCACTGCTTGAGCACCAGTTCCGCGATGCCCAACTGGACGGCCTCGGGATTGTTGTTGACGATGTTGCTGTTCTCGAGGCTCTTCGCGTACATCAGCCGGTCCACGAACTGACGCGAGACGCCGTAGACCGACAGGTCACGCAGTTGATGGCGGTAGCCGCGCAGCGACAGCTCGTTATTGAGCAGCTCGCGGATCAGCGTGCTGTCCACGCTGCCCATGCCGCTGGCGATGACCTGGTTTTCCACCGTCTTGGCGATGTTGAGCGCGACCTCTTCGTTCAGATCGGTGTGGCGCACGAGCGTTTCGATGAGTTCCTTGCGGTCCCATGGCAGCGTGTTTCCGTGCACGACGGATTCGACCATCAGCATGCTGGCGTCGGTGAGGTCCACCGGCTTGTTGCCGGCGTGCTTGTGCTGACTGCGCACGCGGATGCGCTCCCGGGCCAGCTGGCGGTGCTTGCGGAAGCGCTTGTAGGCGGCCACGATCGGCGCATAGCCCTGCTCGGCCAGCACGATCTCGATCAGGTCCTGCATGTCCTCGATGTGCGGAATGCGCTGTCCGTGGTCGTCGGCCGACACATGGTATTCGCTGTGCGGATCGGACAACTGCTGGATGACCAGATCGGCCATCTGCTCGGGCATGGTTTCGCCGACCTCCACATGGTCGCGGCGGCGAACTTCGTCGGCGGCGCGGAAAATGGCCTGGATGATCTTGTCGCGGCTGAACGGCACCACCATGCCATTGCGCTTGCGGAATCCATCAAAGACAGTGGCCTCGGTCGGTTTCATGGGTGCATCATCCTGTGGTTGGGGTGCCATCGAAAATCGAACGGTACAAGGCCACAAAGACCCCGCACCGTTTGTTGCCACTTAAAGCGAAATCCAACCCGGGGGCAACCCCACAAGGGAATTTTTGGGAAAATACATGCCAGCCCACTACATACTGTCATTGTGAATTGTCAATACCACAACGAAATGTGTTTTATGGGTCTGTAATGTCGTTATAAGCAATAGGTTGCGACCTGCCGGGCCAAGGGGTGCCGGAATCGGACGCCTGGACGGATCATCCTGCCGCAGGCGGCATGCGGCGGAGCAGAAAACCGGAACACAAACCGCTCGTCGGAACTCATCCGGCGGGCGGTTTTTTCGGGCGGCAGGCCGGTTATTCCCCGGCCTTGATGGCATCCCACAGTTTCGTGTACTTGACGTTGTTCTCGCCCAGATCGCCGATCATTTCCAGCTTGGCGATCACTTCCTCGGTGGGAATGCATTGAACTGGAATCGATCTCATTGGACTGGGGTCGCCGCTGGCCGCGCCTACCTTCCGCATGGCGCACATCACCCAAAGAGGTCATCCAGGACATCAACCTTGATCACGGCGCCCTTCTTCTCTCCAATTCAATCGGATCTTGTCTGCCTTGGATTGTCGCCCGGTCGTTTCGGTTTCTGCTCCGGGGAAGGGTTCTGTCGACCGAATCCCGTTTGCGCCGATCCCCGCACTGGCTTTCCTGTGAACCCTTTGTTCGCCGCATGCGTTTGAATGGAAAAAGAAACCACCACCCGGAGATTAACCATGTTGCGTCCCTGTCCCGTTCTTGCCGCCACGCTGCTGCTTTTCCCCATGACCGCCCCTGCCGCCGATGAACCCGCCCGGATGGCTCCGGTAGTCGTCACCGCCCCCGCCGACTCCCTGCACGTCGCCGCTTCCGACTCCGCCACCCTCCTTGCGGCCGACCCGGCCGAACTACCCCTTTCCGTGGAAGTCCTCCCCCAGGCCCTGCTGGACCAGCGCAACGTCACCAGCGTCTATGACTCCCTGGAACAGACATCCGGCGTCTTCACCGGCGGCAAATCCTCCTTTACCGTCAGTTCGGGCAAGCCGTCCATCCGCGGCTTCGGCGGCAACGACGTCCTGCTCGACGGCATGGTCCTGCCCGCGCGCATGCCCATCTTCCTCGATGCCGCCGGCCTCTCCGGCATCGAAATCTTCAAGGGCCCCCTCAACAGCACCCTCGGCGGCCAGAGCGCCCTCCAAGGCAGCGGCGGCGGCGTCAATCTCGTCGGCAAAACGCCTGATTTCAACGGCTCATTCCTCCGCCTCTCCCTCGGCTCCACCTTCGGCAACGGCGAGTCCGTCCGCTTCACCGCCGACCCCAACCAGGTGCTTTCCGACGATCTCGCCGTCCGCGCCCCCCTCGCCCTGACCTACGAGCAGCCCTTCTACCTTCCCGGCGGCGTGGACGGCGACTGGACCGCCGCCGCCTCCCCTTCCGTCGCCTGGAAACCCGGCGAAAACACCACGCTGACCCTCGCCGTCTCCTGGCTTCAAACCGACCGTGCCGCCTACCAGGGCATCCCTTACCTCAAGGGCGACTTCCTCGTCCCTCTCGACACCTACTACGGAACCGGCGACACCCGCGACAAATTCACCGGCGTCGCCGTCCAGTTCCGCGCCGACCACGATTTCAGCGACGACCTCCGCCTGTCCGTCGGCGGCGGCTATGCCCGCGCCGATGAAGAGCGCTCGCATTGGTCCGTCAGCCCCAATCCCGTCGCCGCTGACGGCATGACCACCCCCCAATACTATGACGAGGTCCTTGCCTCCCGCACCGCGCGCTTCTCCTATACCGACGGCGAGCATTTGGACGAAAATCTCTCCGCCTTCGCCCGTCTGGCCTGGACCCTCGAAACCGGTCCCGTCGTCCATCAGCTCGCCGGCGGCGCCGACTGGCTCCGCCGGGAAACCTCCAGCGAATCCTCCATGGGCTCCACCGGCTGGCAGTCCCTCGACCACCCCGATCTCTCCTCGCCCTCCATGTCCCCCGGCATCGGCGCCAACGAATCCCAGGTGGACCGCACCGGCTTCGTCCTCCAGGACTTCCTCTCCTGGAACCGCTGGCGCCTGCTCGCCGGCACCCGCCTGGACTACACCGACAGCGACTCCGGCCAAACCGCCTGGTCCTCCAGCCCCCGCCTCGGCCTGACCTTCTTCGTCCTCCCCGACCAGCTCGCACTCTTCGCCAACGCCACCCTCGCCGAGGGCCCCAACTTCGGCTACTCCGATATCCACGGCAACGAACTCGACGACCCCTGGCGCTCCGAACAGTTCGAGGCCGGCACCAAGCTGCGCGTCATGGACCACCTCTGGTTCACCCTCGCCGCCTTCCAGATCACCCAGCAGGACGTGCCCGAACTCGATCCCCTCGACCCCTCCAACAACAGCTATGTCCTCAACGGCGAAAACCGCTCCCGCGGCGTCGAGACCACCCTCTCCGGCGAACTCACCCCCGACTGGTCCTGGTGGGGCTCCTACACCTACTGCGAATACGAAGACATTGACGCCGGCATCGACTTCGAGCGCTTCCCCGCCCACAGCGCCTCCCTCTGGACCGCCTACCGCCTGTCCGGCGGCCCCCTCCAGGGCCTGCAGTCCGGCATCGGCCTGCGCGCCAAAAGTAAATACTACACCACCTTCCGCGGCACCTACCTCGGCGACGACTACGAAATCGATCCGTCCGTCGTCTTCGACCTCGCCTTCGACTACCCCCTCCCGTGCCTCTCCTCCGACCGCGTTGCCACCCGCCTGGAATTCGGCGTCAAAAACTTCCTCGACGAGGAATACGTCGAATCCAACCGCCACGGCACCGAAAACTTCCCCGGCGCCCCCCGCACATTCTGGGCGCGCCTGTCCGCCGCGTTCTAACCCCCCTCCCCAGGAGATCCCGACATGAATCCCGCTCCCCTCCAGGTCCGCTCCGTCGTCAAAACCTTCCGGCAGGGCTCCGCCACCATCCAAGCCCTCGCCGGCGTGAACCTCGATGTCGCCCCCGGCGAATTCATCGCCATCATGGGCGCCTCCGGCTCCGGCAAGAGCACCCTCCTCCACGCCGTCGCCGGCCTCACCCGCCTCGACGCCGGCCAGATCCTCGTCAACGGACAGGATCTCGCCGCCCTCTCCGATGCCCGCCTCACCCGCTTCCGCCGGCGTCACATCGGCCTCGTCTTCCAGGCCTTCAATCTCGTCCCCGTCCTCTCCGCTGAAGACAACATCCGTCTGCCTGCCGACGACCTGCCCGACCTTGACGGCCGCATCCACGCCCTCCTCGACCGCCTCGGCATGGCCGCCCGCCGAACGCACAAGCCCGACGCCCTCTCCGGCGGCGAACAGCAGCGCATCGCCATCGCCCGAGCCCTCGTCACCGATCCCGACCTCCTGCTGGCCGATGAACCCACCGGCAGCCTCGACTCCGTCTCCGGACAGGACATCTGCCGCCTCCTGCGCGAACTTTGCGACGAACAGCGCCGCACCATCGTCGTTGTCACCCACGAGCCCGCCGTCGCCATGTGGGCCGACCGCGCCGTCATCCTCCGCGACGGCCGCGACCTCGCCGGCTTTCCCATCGCGAAGCCCCACAACCCCGAGGCTCTCGCCACCGCCTACCAGCACGCCGTCCAGTCCGCGGAGTCCCGTTCATGAGCCGCGTCCTGCTCCTCGCCTTCGCCTTCCTCCGCGAACACCCCGTCCGCTTCCTCGTCACCGCCCTGGCCACCATCGCCGCCGCGGCGATGGTCGTCTGGACCGTCAGCAGCTACGACGCCCTCCTCGACTCCTTCGAGTCCTACTCCGACCAGTCCCAGGGCCGCTACACCCTCTCCATCGCCCCCATCAGCACCTTCCGCCAGTACGCCCCCGGTGCCATCCCCTCCACCGCCGAGAAATTCGTGCCCCCGGAGGTGGTCCGGCAGCTGGCCGCCGATCCCGCCGTCCTCGCCGCCGATCCCGTCTGGGTCCGCCGCATCAAGATGCGGCCCGCAAAAGAATCCCCGCCCGTCGCCGCCCCCGGCCGGAACCGTCCGCAAGCCCGCCCCGCCCCCGCTGGCAAACCCGGCGCGCCCGCTCCCGCCTCCCCCATGCCCCGGCGCATGCCCGATGTCCGCCTGCTCGGCACCACCGCCGCCCAGGCCCCCTATCCCCTCGATGACGGACGCTGGATCGATCCCGCCCGCCCCGACCTTCCCGAAGCCACCCTCAGTTCCGAGGTCGCCCGGCAGTTCGGCATCGGCGTCGGTGACGATGTGGTCGTAGGCGAAGGCGACCGCGCCCGCACTCTCCGCGTCGTCGGACTCGTCGCCAATCCGATCATCTCCGGCTTCGGCGCCGGCGTCGCCATCGCCCAAGTCATGACCCCCGCCCTCGGTGGCCTCTACGTCCCCATGCCCCTCGCCGAGGAACTCCTCGGCGAATCTTCCCGCATCCATTTCGTCGGCGTCGGCGTCGATCCCAACGCCGACATCAATGCCTTCCGCTACGGCTGGACGCCGCGCCTCGGCAGCGCCGCCACGCCCGTCCAGTTCCAGGAAGCCCACGACGTCGAGGAAAACCTGGACCAAAGCGCCTCCGCCGAAAACGTCCGCACCCAGGCCTACACCTCCACAGGCATTGCCCTCCTCGCCGCCCTGTTCCTCGTCTTCAGCACCCTCAACATGGGCGTGGCCGAGCGCATCCGCCAGTTCGCGGTGCTGCGCGCCGTGGCCCTCACCCGCCTCCAGATCGGCGCCCTCGTCGCCATCGAAAGCCTCGTCTTCGCCACCGTCGGCTTCCTCGGCGGCATCGCCGTCGGCCACGTCGTCGTGCAGGCCGTCGCCCGCGCCTCCGCCCATCTGTTCCGCGCCAACGGCGCCAGTGTCGGCCCGCACAGCCTCGCGCTCGCCGCGGTCTGCACCTATGGCGGGGCGCTGCTCGCCGCCATCTGGCCCATCCTCCGCGCCACCCGCGTACGCCCCATGGACGCCATGGCGCCGCGTTCCGACGGCCCCGCCCGCCGACTCTCGCCTGCCCTCGTCGCGCTCGGCCTGCTGCTGCTCGCCGTCCACCCCCTGGTCACCTTCGCGATGCCCATGCCCGATTCCGTCCGCTACGCCGCCTACGTTCTCGTCGGCTGCCCCGCGTTCGGCCTCGCCTTCATCCTGCTCGCTCCCGCCGCGGTCGTACTCGTCGATCGCTTCGGCAGCCCCCTCCTCGCCCGCCTCCTCGGCCTGCCGTCCCGCCTGCTCGCCAGCCAGATCACCGCCCACCTCTGGCGCACCGCCGGCATCGCCCTCGCCCTCACCATCGGCCTCGGCCTCTACGTCTCCATCCAGGTCTGGGGCTACAGCATGCTTAACTCCTTCATGCCCGGCGCGTGGGCCCCCGACGCCCTCGTCGCCTTCCAGCCCGGCCTCGATCCCGCCCGCGCCCCCGCCGTCGAACGCCTCCCCGGCATCGTCCCCGGCCACGCGCTGCCCATCGTCTTCGAACAGCCCCGCCTCAAGAACGACCTCACCCGCAGCGCCGAACGCGCCACCGTCACCCGCCAGGACACCCTCGTCATCGTCGGCATCGACCCCGCCCGCGCCTTCGGCGGCCCCGATCCCCTCTTCCGCTTCGACTGGACCGCCGGCTCCCCCGAAGAAGCCGCCCCCCTCCTCGCCTCCGGCCGCGGCTGCATCGTTCCCGACCACTTCCTCACCATCACCGGACTCCAACTCGGCGACACCTTCGAGCTGGTCCCGCCCGAAAATCCCGAAACCCCCGTCTCCTATGTCATCGCCGGCGCCGTGCGCCTCCCCGGCTGGCATTGGCAGACCAAGCCCGTCGGCTTCCGCTCCCGCACCCACCGCGCCTGTGCCCTCGTCTTCGCCGACTACGACACCGTCGCCGCCGACTTCTCCCGCCCCGCTGCCTCCCACGTCTGGCTCGACTTCGATCCCGCCGCCACCTCCGTCGAGCAGCTCGGCCGGGACGCCCGCGACCTCTTCGCGGAAATCCTCGGACGCGACGTCGCCCTCGGCGACGCCCCTCCCGGCGCGCCCGCCGTGCGCGTCATGCCCATCGACGGCATCCGCGGCATGGTCCGCTCCCACGCCAAGCAATGGCTCTGGGGCATGAGCCGCCTGCCCCTCGTCACCCTCGCCATCACCTGCCTTGGCGTCCTCAACGCCCTGCTCGCCTCCGTCCGCGCCCGCCGCTGGGACATCGGCGTGCTGCGCGCCATCGGCTTCACCCGCTGGGCCATCGTCCGTGCCGTCATCGCCGAAGGCCTGCTCATCGGCCTCGTCGCCTGCCTGCTCAGCCTTGGATTTGGCATCCTCGCCGGCTGGTGCGGCGCCGGCCTCTCGCAATACGTCAGCTTCTTCGCTGGCCTGCACCTCGAACTCATTCTCGAGTGGCGCCCTATCCTCGCCGGACTCGGCGCCGCGCTGCTCCTCTGCGCCCTCGCCGCCGTCGGCCCCGCCCTCTCCATCGCCCGCACCGAACCCCTCACCCTCCTCCAGCAAGGCCGCGGGTCCTTCTGATAGCCCCCCTGCCCGGTTGGCGGACAAGCCGGGCCGGCGCCGGATTCCAGCGCCTGGCCCGAGACCGAGCCCATCCCCATCCGGATCAGCCCCCCACCGGTGTTGACGTTATTCCCCGGCCTTGATGGCGTCCCACAGTTTCGTGTACTTGACGTTGTTCTCGCCCAGATCGCCGATCATTTCCAGCTTGGCGATCACTTCCGGCGGAGGGAACAGAATGGGATCCGCCTGGATCTCCGGCGGCAGCAGACTGTAGCTGGGCCGGTTGGGACACAAGAAATAGATGTATTCCGTCAATTCCGCGGCCACCGCGGGATCCAGGATGAAGTTGATGAATTTGTGGGCCAGCTCGACCTGCCGGGCATCCGTGGGAATCACCATGTCATCGAAGCTCAGGGCGCTGCCTTCCTGGGGCACGGCGATCTGGATGTCTTCGTTCTCGCTCTGCACCAGCATCAGGTCGCCGCTGTAGCCGTGCGTCAGGAGGAATTCGCCGGAAGCCAGCCCGGTCTTGTACTGCTCATTCTCGAACTTTGCGAGGTTCTTCTTCCAGCGCAGAACGACGTCTTTGGCTTCCGCGAGCTGCTGGTCATCGAGGGTGTTGAGGCTGTAGCCCAGGAACTTGAGGGCCGCCCCGATGGTTTCGCGATGGTCGTTGAGCATCGTCATGCGGTTCCGGAGATCCTCCCGGTCCAGCATGCCCCATGAAGGCGTGAAGTCCTTGACCTTGCCATCGAGATAGCCCAGACAGGTAATGGTGACGGTATAGGGAACGCTGTGCTCCATGGTCTTGTCAAAGGCCATGGCCAGATAATCCGGATCGATGTTGGCCAGATTGGGCAGTTGCGCCGGGTCGAGTTTCCGGAGCATGTTCTGGTCGTTCATGATCTTGACCATGTAGCTACTGGGAAACAGCAGGTCGTAGCCCGTCGCCCCGGCCTTGAGCTTGGCGTACATTGCCTCGTTGGAATCGTAGGTATCGATCACCACCCGGCAGTTGTTTTCCGTCTCGAACCGCGTCACCAGTTCGGGCTTCACATAGTCGGACCAGGTGTAGATATGCAGCACCGGCTTTTTCTCCGCGCACCCGACCAGGACCGCCAGCGCTGCGGCGGCCAGAACCATCTCCAGGACCCTCTTCTTCATGCTTTGTCTCCTCTTGCCACTTCAGCTTGGCGGACGGATTCTGGCACAGCCGCGGCGCGCGGCACAATTCCAAAGCGCAAAAACTTTCATGAAGCATGGCCCCTTCCGCGGTCTCCAGCCCCCCACGACCGTGCATTGTGGGTGAATGCAGCGCCACATGCCAAACCTCACGCGCCCCGCCCGGCCGGGCGAGGGCTGCGCTGAGGAGTCGCGTTTACATTTTGGGAAACAATCAGCATGCGTTGAATGTCTGTGTGGACTGTGCGTCCACATGCGGCGTATTTTTTCGGGGGGGGGCAAGTGGCTCTGAGTTCCGAGAATGTTGCCTCTTGCATGGCAAGCCGCCGGGGGCCTGAACCCCGAACTCAACAAACCGCCACATCTTCCATTGGATGCTCACATGGCCTTGACATGTCGAAAAACCGTCCCACCTCGCGGTTCGCTTGCGACCGGAGCGAAGACGGCAAGAGATACATCCCCTTGTCGTTTGTTTCACTGTTTATAAATATTGGAATAATTCCATTGTTTATAAACATTGAAACAAGAGGAAACACACCAAAACGCAGAGGGACTGGCCAGACTGATGTGCCCCTCCACTTCTTTCGTCCCTGCTTTTCCGCACGAACCATGCGGCCAGACCCGTTGAAAGATGAAAACGAAGGCAGGGCGCTGCGGCGGAGGACAGCCTGAACTCCGCAATCGTACTTCCTGCAAACCGGCGTCATCCGAGGAATCGGATCCAGGGCTCGGACCCGGACATGACCTTTCTGTCCACGGAAAGTCCGGATTGGAATCAGGCCGTGCGGCGGTCGCGGTTGGACATGTACTGGCTGGCGATCACGCAGCTGAACGTGATGACCAGCAGAATGGTCGAGAGCGCGTTGATCAACGGCGGGGCGCCGTATTTGATCATGCTGTAGATCTTGATGGGCAGCGTGGTCGACCCGGGTCCGGCCACGAAGAAGGAGATCACGAAGTCATCGATCGACAGCGTAAAGGCCAGGAGCCCGCCGGCGAGGATGCCCGGGGCCAGCATCGGGATGAGCACCCGCCAGAGGGTGGTCCACCAGCCCGCGCCGAGATCCTGCGCAGCCTCGATGATCGCGAAATCAAAGTCCTGCAGCCGGGCCAGGACCGTCATGGCCACGTAGGACAGGCAGAAGGTGACATGGGCGATGGCGATGGTGGCCAGTCCCAGCTGCACCTTCAGCTGCACGAAAAACAGCAGCATGCTCAGGCCCATCAGAATCTCCGGCAGTACCAGCGGGGTGTAGATCACGCTGTAGTGCACCTTCTGCAGGCGGGTGCCGGCGAACCGGTGCAGGGCGAACGCCGCCGACGTGCCCAGCACCATCGAGGCCAGCGTGGCCACCCCGGCGATGATCAGCGTGTTCGTCAACGCATGCCAGATGCTCGGCTCGTTCATCAGCCGGATGTACCACTTCAGCGAGGCGGACTCCCACGAGCCTCCGAAGCGTGAGGAATTGAACGAATTCGCCACCAGAATGACAATCGGCACGTAGAAGAAAAGGATGACCGACCAGGTCACGAGCATGGGCAGGCGGCTGGGCTTCATGGCGTCAGATGCCCTCCTCGCGCAGGGTGTCCCGCGGGCTCTCCTTGCCGCGCAGGGTGGTGATGGCGATCATCGGAATCAGCACGGCCACGGTCAGAAAGGCCGACAGGCCCGCCGCGTGCGGCAGGTTGCGGTCCACGAACGTCCGCTGGGCGATCTTGTTGCCGATCATTTCGCTGGTCGGCCCGCCGACGATGTCGGGGATGACGTAGGACCCCAGGGAGGGAATGAACACCATCAGGAAGGCGGTCAGCAGGCCGACGCGGATGCCCGGCAAAAACACCGACCGGAATGCGCAGAAGGAAGATGCCCCGAGGTCCTTCGCGGCTTCGATCAGGCGGAAGTCAAACTTTTCCGCCGCGGCATAGATCGGCAGGATGGCGAAGGGCAGTTCGGTGTACACCATGACCAGGAGCACCGACCAGGCGTTGTAGAGCAGCGAGGTCTCGGCCCCGACCAGGCCGAGGAACACCAGGGTGTTCTTGAGCAGGCCCTCCGGATGCAGCAGCACCTTCCACGCGAAAATGCGCACCAGAAAACTCGTCCAGAACGGCAGAATGACCAGCAGCAGCACCAGCCGCCGGCGCGCCGGGCTCACCCGCGCCATGTAATAGCCCATCGGGGTGGCCAGCAGGATGCAGATGGCCGTGGCCGCCACGCTCAACCACACCGTCCGCCAGATGATGGCCGGATAGTTCGGATTGCCCAGCGTCCGCAGCGTGTTCAGCGTCCAGCCCTCGCCGATGCCCCCGTAGGGCGTCGGCGGCTTGAAGGTGATGGCAAACACCAGCACCGTCGGCACCAGGAACAGCAGCAGCAGCCAGACGAACGACGGCAACGTCACGAGCCACTCAGAGGCGTGGCGCCGGGTTTCGGCTTTCATCGCAGTACGGGCTGCGCCGGCGCAGCGTGGTTGGGGTCGGGACTCGTTTCGCCCACTTCCTCCGGCGGCAGTTGGATGAGATTCTCGTCCTGCGCGCTGTATTTCTCCAGCATGAAGCCGTCATCGGCGTGCCAGCTGATCCAGACCTTCTCGCGCCAGCGGATGGGATTTTCATCCAGCAGGAACCGGCTGTGCTGGCGAATCACCGAAATGCGGTAGTCGCCCGCCCGCACCCAGTACTTGGTCTGGGAACCGAGGTAGATCACATCCTCCACCACGCCCTCGATGGCGTTGAGGTGCGGGGCCGGCTTGGGCCGCTCGCGGGAAATGCGCAGCTTCTCGGGCCGGATGCTCAGGAAGATCTGCTCGCCTTCCTTGATCTGCTTGTCGTTGTAGCATTCCAGGTCGGGAAAATCCTCGATGTGCAGCCGGCTGTAGTCCTTGTCCACCGCCACGGACAGAAACCCCTCCAGCACCGAGTGTTTCTCCAGCGGCTCGGCCACGGTGCCGTTGAAGAAATTCGTGTCGCCGATGAAGGCGGCCACGAAACTCGTGCGCGGCGCTTCGTAGATTTCCTCCGGCGTGCCGAGCTGTTCGATCCGGCCCAGTTTCATTACCGCCAGGCGGTCCGACAGGCTCATGGCCTCGCCCTGGTCGTGCGTCACGTACAGGAATGTGATGCCGACCTCGTCGTGAATCAGGTCCAGTTCAATGAGCATGCGCTGGCGGAGCTTGAGGTCCAGCGCGGCCAGAGGCTCGTCCAGCAGCAGCACCCGCGGCTTGTTCACCAGCGCCCGCGCGATCGCCACCCGCTGTTTCTGGCCGCCCGAAATCTGGTCGGGCTTCTTCCACGCCTGATCCTCCATCTGGATCAGGGTCAGCATCTTGGCCACCTCCGTCTGGATCTCCTGCCTGGGGCGTTTGGCGACCTTCAGCCCGAAAGCGATATTGTCCCACACCGACAGGTGCGGAAACAACGCATAGCTTTGGAAGATGGTGTTGACCTTGCGCTCGTAGGGCGGCAGGTCCGTCACGTCCTCTCCGCCCAGCAGCACCCGTCCGGTGTCCGGCTGTTCGAACCCGGCCAGGATCCGCAAGAGCGTGGTCTTGCCGCAGCCGCTCGGACCCAGCAGGGAAAAAAATTCCCCCTGCTTGACCGTGAGCGAGACGTGATCCACCGCCTTCACGTCGCCGTAATGTTTGGAAACGTCTTCGAACTGCAGAAATTCGCTCACCGTCCTATGCGCCCTCCGTCAACCGGCACCATCACCATTCCGCTTCCACCGCTGAATGTGGACCGCATTATGAAACAGCCCCCCTCCATTTCAATCAAAACTTTTGAGGCCGGCCCGCGCGCCGCCCCCGGGGCGTGGCCGGCGCGAACGGCGTTTGACTTAGCCGGCCCGTTGCGCCATAAATCCTCCCGCAACGCTGCTCCCGTTCCCGCTGAAGCCCGAGGAGATTGCCGATGAAACCCAACCTGCTCCGCCTCCTGCCTGTTGCGGTCCTGCTGTATGCCTCGGCCCTCCGGGCGGAAGTCGCCACGCTGTTCTCACCGGAACCGCCCGAGGCCGGCGCCGCCACCCTGATGGAGACCTATCTGCCCCTGCTCGTCGAAGGCCGGTTCGATCAGGCCCTGGGACTCTACGACCTGCGCGGCCTGCGTCAGTATCTGCTCGAACGCCGCCTGAACGAACTCAAGGTCCACAATCCCGAATTGACCGCCGGGGATCTCGAGGAAATCTCCGCCCGGCTCCAGATGAACGAGCTGAATCCCAACCGGCTGCGCAGCATCCAGATGGATCTGCTCAAGGAAGGCGGCTATGAAGGCATGGAGTGGAGCATCCGGGGCTACGCCCCCGCCCCGGACATCATCGATGGCTACCTCGTCAGCATCCAGGCCCGCACGGGCGATGGGCGCGAACTGCCCCTCCTGCGCGGCATCAAGAAACTTGGCGAAGACTGGCTCCTGGCACCGGAAATCGTCGAAGACATGGCCGGGCGCCGCGGCGTCGGATTGCGGCCCGAGAGCGTGCCCGCGCCCGCCGAAGTGGGGGCGCTGATGAATACCTTCTGGACCCACTGGCGGGCCGGGGAGTTGAACGAAGCCTACGCGCTCCTTGGTCCGGAATACCGCGCGCGGGTTTCGCAACTCGCGTTTCTCCAGCAGGCGCAGGATTTCATGGCCACTGCGGGCGTGCCGGCATCCTGGAAACAGGTCAAGACCATCGAGACCGCCCCCGCCACGCTCTGGATGGGCGTCCAGGTCCAGGGATCGATCACCTCCAAGCCGACCATCATGCAGTTCAAGCAGATGGGACAGACCTGGATCATCGAGGATTTCCAGTTCCAGATGCCGCGCGGCGCACCTCCGCGTTTCGCCCCGCCCAGGCAAGCAACCCCTTTCCGCACCGATCTTCAGCCGGACCTGAAACCCGCCCTGTCGCCGCCGCCAGCCCGGGCGCCCCTGCCGCCGCCAGCCCGGGCGCCGGCGGCATCCGGACCGGACTCGCCGGCCAAACCGGAAGGCCCGGTCGGCCCCGATGCCCCCTGAGCCGGGCTTCGTCCCCGCCGGGTTCCTCAAGCTCCCGCCGGTCCGCGGAAGGTCGGCACCACGCCGAAATCGACGGCCAGGATATCCACCAGTTCCGTCAACGGCAGCCCCACCACGTTGGTGTACGATCCCCGGATTTGCCGGATCATGCAGGCGGCACGCCCCTGGATCGCATAGGCCCCCGCCTTGTCCATCGGCTCGCCGCTCAGGATATAGGCCTGGATCTCATCCGCCGCCAGCTCCTTGAATTCCACGTCCGTCGTCACGGCCAGCGTCCGCACGATCCTCGCATCGTCCCGCCCCGGCCCTTGCACGCACAGGCCCGTGATGACCTGATGCGTCTGCCCGCTCAAGGCCCGCAGCATTTCGCGCGCAGCGGCTTCTGACCTGGGTTTCTCCATGATGGTGCCGTGCAGCACCACCACGGTATCCGCCGCCACCACGACCGCGTCCGGCGCAACCCGGCCGGCCACATCCCGGGCCTTTTCCGCCGCGTTACGCCGCACGTAGTCCGCGGCGCTCTCACCCGGACAGGCCTTTTCCTCGGTCGCCGGCGTGACGACTTCAAACTGGTAGCCCAACTGATGCAGGAAGCCCCGGCGCCTAGGGCTGGCGCTGGCCAGCACCACCGGCCGGTTCCCGGAATTCGATGTTTCCATGGCTGGTCTCCGATCCTCCGGTACACCACCGGAAGGTCTTTTCCGTCAAAGCACCCAGGGCGCCGAACTGCAGCGAGCGCACCGGCGTCCAGCGGGCCACCGGCGGCAGGGGCCGCGCCCGGCGCGCGGCCTTCAGCCAGTTGGCCGTCCCCGCCACGGAAGTGGCCGCGCCGTCGAGCGCGTAGAGGTTGATCCGCCGCACGCCGCAGCCGAGCACGACCCCGACGGCTTCCTGCAATTCGAACGAATTGCGCATGCCGCGCAGGTATCCATAAAACGCCGCGCCGCCGCCGAACAGCGCCGCGCGCTGCTCGTTCGCCGGAATATCATGATAGTCGCCGATCAGCCCCACGTCCAGGGCCGCGCGGTCCCCGTAGAGCCGCTGCGCCAGCGCGGCATAGCGGTTCAGCATCGCCACATACGTGAGCTGGCTGGCGCGATAGCGGTAGGTGATGAACGAGAGGGCATCCCACGCCACCCCGCTCACCGGCGCATTCAGGGCATCCTCCAGCGCCACGTTGCGCCGCGCCTGCGCATCCAGAAACGCGCGATTCGCCGCCCCGTCCACCGCGTAGCCCCGGGCGCGCAGTTCCGCAATCAGCCGGTTGATTTCCGCCGTGTCGCGTTGAAACCCCTCCGGATCCAGCTGCGCCCGCAGCGCCTGGACCAGTTGGCGGGGACTGCGCGCCCGCACCGCCGCGAAGAGCTCGCGCCCCAGCAGCGGCGAGGGCTCGCAATCAAACACAAAGGCCCGCACCTTCAGGTTTTCTTCTTCAAAATAATCCGCGGCCTGCCGCGCCAAGTCCCGGGTGTAGGCAATACTGGCCTGCCCCACGTAGAGATGCTCCTCGTACGGCAGCAGCAGCCACGCATCCACCCCCACCCCCGCCCGCTCCGCCGCGCGCAACAGCGGCGCGAAATCCGGATCGGAAAAACTCTCCCGCTCCACGTGCAGGATCAGGTCGCAATCGTACTTCGCCAAAACCGGCAGTTCCGCCGCCACCTGGGCATACGGCATGAACTCGCACCACATCGCCAGCCGCGCAATCGGCAGACCCCCGCGGCCTTGCCCCGCAGGTGAATCAGGCCGCTCTCCCGCCGCCCCCGCCGCCGCGAATAGCGCCAGCAGCAGCGCCAGCGCGGATTTTCCACACTGTGGAAAAAAACGGCTTTTTTTTCCACACAATGGAAAAATATTTCTGCATTTTTCCACACAATGGAAAAAATGTTTCCACACCGAGGAAAACCCCCGTCCGCCTGCCTGGCCGCGCCGTCGCCTGCGGTTCATGCGTCGTCGCGGGGGCGGTTGTGCTTCTGGTCCCAGAACGGCGAGAGCTTGCGCAGGTCGGCCACCACCCGGGGAAAGACCTCCGCGATGCGCCGCACATCGGCCTCGGCCGTGTAGGCGCTGAAGCTCAGCCGCACGGACCCGTGCATGGCCGTAAACGGCACATCCATCGCCCGCAGCACATGGCTGGGCTCCAGCGAGCCGCTCGAACAGGCGCTGCCCGTGCTCGCGCAGATGCCATGGCTCATCAGCTCGTAGAGGATGCTTTCGCCCTCGATGAAGTGGCAGGCCAGGTTCAGCGTGTTCGGGGTGCGCTCCACGCCGTGGCCATTCACCTCCACGTGGGTTACCGTGCGCAGGATGTCGGCCTCCAGCCCGTCCCGCAGCCGCGCGATGCGTTCCATGTCCGCCGCATGCTCCCGCGCCAGCTCGCACGCCCGGGCCAGGCCCACGATGAAGGCCACGTTCTCGGTGCCGCCGCGGCGGCCGCTTTCCTGATGCCCGCCCAGCAGGAAGGGGCGCAACCGGGTGCCCCGGCGCACAAACAGCGCCCCCACGCCCTTCGGGGCATGCATCTTGTGGCCCGAGAACGACAGCAGATCCACGTGCTGCATTTCGCCGGCCAAATCCAGCGGCAGCTTGCCGGCCGTCTGGGTGGCATCCGTATGGAAGACAATCTCCCGGTCGGTTTCCTTCGCGATGCGCGCCCAGTCCGCCACCGGCCAGACCACGCCCGTTTCGTTGTTGGCATGCATCAGGCTCACCAGCAGGGTATCCGGCCGCAGCGCCCGCACAAAATCCGCAGTGGCGATCTGTCCCTGGCGGTCCACAGGCAGATAGGTCACCTCCCAGCCGCGCCGCTGCATCTCGCGGCAGACTTCCAGCACCGCCGGATGCTCCACCCGGCTGGTCAGGATGTGCCGCCGGGCGGGATTCGCGGCTGCCACTCCGAAGATCGCCGCGTTGTTGCTTTCCGTTGCACAGGAGGTAAAGACCACTTCCGCCGGCTCCGCCCCGCCGAGGAATTCCGCCACGGTGCGGCGGGCGGCCTTCAGGGCCCCTGCCACCTTGAGCGCCGGCTCGTACATCGAACTGGGATTGAAGTACTCCGGCCCGAAAAACGGCTGCATGGCCGCAACCACTTCCGGGGCCACCGCCGTCGTGGCGTTGTTGTCGGCGAAAATCAAACGGGGAGCGTTCACGCCACGTCCTTCCGCCTTAGACCGGAACCACGCGAAGCCGCTCGTCCACCTGATCCTTCAGGGTGCGTTCGACAATGAGCTGCAGGGTCCGCGTCGCCCCCAGGCAGCCCGCGCACGCGCCCCGCAGCGCGCAGTAGACCGTCCAGCCCTTGATGTCCACCAGGTCCAGGTCGCCCCCGTCACCCTTGAGCACCGGCCGGATCGTCTCGTCGATGACCTTCTCGATTTTCCGGAACAGTTGGAATTGCGAGATCCCGGTGTCGGCGACCGGTTCGGCGGCCACCGTGGTCGGCGCCGGCTCGCCGGTGCCCCAGGTCTCGTTCAGGATGTCCTGCAGCCCGCCGGGCGCGTAGCGGCACGCGCCGCACATTCCGCCGGCCTTGAGCGCCGACACGATGTCGTCGATCGTCCGCAGGTTCAGTTCCTTGATCTTCCGCCGCAGGTAGGGCTCGGTGATGCCGAAGCACTTGCAGACCACCCGGCCGTCGTCATCCGCCGTCTCGCCGGTCAGCTTGACGCCCTGCGCCGCCAGGTCCACCCCACGCTTCTGCGCCCAATCCACGACCGCCGCCTCCAGCGCCTCCGCCCCCATCACCGAGCAATGGATTTTCTGCTGCGGCAGGCCTTCGAGGTAGTCCACGATGTCCTGATTGCGGATCTTCAGCGCCTCGATCGGCGTCAGCTCGTGCCCCTCGATCAGCGCGCACAGCGCCTCCGAGGCCGCAATCGCCGACGTGCAGCCGAAGGTCAGGTACTTCGCTTCGACGATGACATCCTTCAGGGGGTCTTCATTCTTGCGCACGCGGAACGTGAATTTCAGCGCGTCGCCGCACACGATCGAGCCGTGCTGCCCCACGCCATCCGCGTCCTCGATCTCCCCGAGGTGCGTGCCGGGCTTGCCCTGCACCGCATCCAGGAAGATCCGCTTCGTCTTTTCGCTGTATTCCCAAGCCATGGTCCACCTGCGTTTGGTCGAAGGAAGATACGCTAATCCTCCCGACATGCAACTATTACACCTGGTCCTGCATGCGCCGTCCGTGGCGCAGAATCTTCCAGCCTTTCTGGACCAGACGCCGCCAAAATGGATCGGCCTTGACGTAGACATCGGACAAAGCCCGGTTGACATAGTGGAAATCGTGGCGGGCGGCGATTCGTTTCCACAAATCCCAATCATCGAGAAAAGTGCCCGGATCCCATCCTCCGACCTCGTCCAAAACCGCCCGGGTGTGGATCACCCCGTTGCACGCCAGGTAATTATACCGCATTAGATTTTCCCGCGACCACTTGTAGGCCCCTCGGAACGGATTGCCCAGAATGCGCCGGCCGGTGTCTTTGTCGACGAAATGAACACGGCAATACACCAGCGGACACTCCGGGTGTTTGGCAACTTCGCTCATCATGGTGCGCAGATAGTCCGGGCCATAGGTGTCGTCGTCGTCGAGATAGGCGATGTAGGGGGCGCGGGCCATCTGGAAGATGGCGTGGTTCTTGGCGAGGGCCCCGTGGGCGCGGGGAGGCGACTTGACGGGCAGATTGTAAAACCGCAGCCGCGGATCGCCGAACGACGCCACCACGGTTTCACTGTCATCGGGCGTGCAGTCGCCGACGATGCACATTTCCCAGGCGTCGAAGCCCCGCTGGGCGCGCACGGATGCGATGGCCCGCCGCAGCAAGGCGGAGCGGTTATAGGTGCTGGTGATGATGCTGACCTGTGGCGTGGGCGCCATGGTTCCCCCCGCGGCTACCGATCCTGCTTCAGGACGTCCAGCGCGGCCTCCACGTCGGACGGAACCAGCACCAGGCCCTTATCGTCGCCGGGGCCGCCCGCGGAATAACCGTATTCGATGTTCAGGTTATGGGCGGCCAGCAATTCCAGGAGCCGGGCCAGTTCGCCGGGTTCGTTGGCGATGCGAATCAGGAGGACATCGCGGGCGGCCACGAGTTCGCCGGAATCCTCGACGAGCTGCCGCGCCTTTTCGGTATCATCCACCACGAGCCGCGCATAGCCATGGCCTTCGGTGTCGGCCAGCGTCAGCCCGTAGATATTGATCCCATGCTTGGCGAGGAACCGGGTCAAGGCGGACAACGTGCCCTGGCGGTTGTCGATGTAGACCGTGAGCTGCGTGCCTTTGGAAAAAACGATCTTCGATCCGGCCATGTCGCGCCTCCTCAGAAAACCAGACCGGCTTGCGCCAGCCGGCGGCCCAGTTCGTCCAGCACGCGCGCGTCGTCGGCCTTCCCGGCCGATTCGAACGTCGCGCCGAAGCGCAGGTAGGCGCCCGCGTCGTCCCACGGCACGGTCGAAATGCAATGCTCCTTGATCAGGTATTGCGACGCCTCCTCGGCGTTGGCGAACGCCACGCCGCCTGCGGCGCCCTTCGGCGCCGGCACGTAGAGATAGAACGTCCCGCCGGGCATCCTGGCCCGGAAGCCCGCGCCCTTGAGCACCTTGACCAGCCCGCGCAAACGCTTCTGGTAGTGCGCACGGATCTTTTCCGAGAGCCGGATATCCGCGATGCCCGCGCAGGCCGCCACCTGGATGGCCTTGAACTGGCCGCTGTCGATGTTGTCCTTGACCTCGGCCACGGCGGACACCACCCGCGCCGAGCCCGCCACGAATCCCAGCCGCCACCCGGTCATGTTGTAGCTCTTGCTCATGGAGTGCAGCTCGATCGCCGCCTCCTTGCCGCCCGGCCGCGCCAGGATCGACAGGCGCTCGCGCCCGTAGACCAGCGTGGCATAAGCGGCGTCCTGCACGATCAGGATGTTGTGCCGCTGGGCAAACGCGATCAGCTCGTCGAAAAAAGCTTCCGTCGCCGCCGTGCCGGTGGGATTGTTCGGATAGTTCACATAGAACAGCTTCACCTTCGACAAGTCCGTCTGCTCCAGGGCCTTCAGATCGGGAAAAAACCCGTTTTGGGCCAGCAGCGGAACCGGGAGGACCGTTCCGCCGAGATACTTCGTGTGCGTGGCCATCACCGGATAGCCCGGAATCGTCGCCAGCACCGCGTCGCCTGGATTCACGAAACACAGCGGCAGCATTGCCAGCGCGGGCTTGGAACCGATGGTGTGGTTGATTTCCGTCGTTGGGTCCAAATCCGTCACCCCGAAGAAATCGGCCATGTATTTCGCGGCGGCCACCTTGAATTCGGCAATGCCGTTGTCGGCGTAGCCGCGGTTGGCCGGGGCGTCCACGGCCTTTTTCAGCGCCTGCCGGATCGGCCGGGGCGCCATTTGGTCGGGCTCGCCCACGCCAAAATCCAGCATTTCCAGCTCCGGATGAGCCTCCTTGGCCGCCCGTTTGGCCCGCTTGATCTTCTCGAACTTGTAGATCGCCGTGCCCTGCCCGAACTGGGCCCCGCCGATCCGCTCCGCAAACAACCGTGTTGGCTCCATCATTCTCCTCTCGTTGGGGCGATCTCGCCGTATCGCCAAGTGCCGGGGTGACAAAAGGGGGCATTCCTCATTTCAAATCTTCCGTCCACACCCCGCTGCAACGGGGGCCGACTACCTCGATGCCATCCAACTTGGACAACTTCGGCACCTGCACCAGATCATATCCCCAACGGTTGAGCAGGCGCTTACATGCGTTGACGACGGGATTTTTACCGGATTCAACCACTCGCAACTCCAACTTGACAGGGCGATGTTGCGCATTGGCCTCGGGCTTTTGCGCGATACACCAGATGCCGCGCGGCAACGCCTTGTGATGCTCCAGCGTGATCTCGTGCAGAATGAAATCCCGGAACAGGTACTGGATGCCGTCCGGACAGAACCGCCAATAGTCGTAGGGGCATCGGTGGATTTCAAAGGTCATCAGCGTGGTCGCCACACAATAGCCGCCCGGCTTCAGGATTCGCATCACCTGCGCAACCACCCGGGCTGGCTCGCGGATATGCTCCAGTGCCTCAAGCAGCAAGACAGTCTGGACGCTTGCATCGGGGATGGGCGCCAAGGTATGGACATCGCAGACGTAATCAATGGTCGGGGGATCGAATTGGACCTGGTCCTGTTTCAGGTACTTCATTCCGGAAAACAATGGCGCATAGAAATTCGGTTCCCAGCCTGCACACAGATCGATGATCGGCTCTGCGAGGGAATATTTCTGTTTTGCATAGGCAACATAATCTCTGATCGGTGTTCGCACCTGTAGCCCTCCTGCCGGATATAACCATCTGTCGTGATACTATTTTGCCACCGGATGATCCACAGAAATCTGCGGTTCGAACCGGCCGGGAGAGGACACTCTCCTGGCACAGAGGCCTCACGGGAGGGGGCCTCCAGATGCGTGGTCGGTGGGCTGCCTCTGAGATTCGGCGTAACGACGGGCTTGGCAGGCCCCCATCATCCTCCTGCCTGGAGAATGAAGGCGCAGCAGGAAACGTGCAAAAGACCGCCCCCCTGGCTGGAATAGTTGCATCTGGCGGCTGCCAATCCCGATCCGGGCCCATCCAGCCGCAGACGCGCCTGACCTGCGCAGGGGTAAATTTTAGCATTGTGCTGCGGGGGGCCTTTGTGGCATCAACGGCAATCTCATTGTTCGTTTTTCCACAAGGAGTCTTTCAAATGAATGTCTTGCATGTGATCGCCAACCCCCGGCCGGCCGAAACATCGTCCTCCAAGAAGCTGGCCTTCGAGTTTTTCGCGGCCCTGACGGAGAAAAATCCCGACGTGGTGGTCAACAACGTCGATCTCTATCAGAACAAGCCGCCCTACGTGAGCGCCGAGGCGCTGAATTACTTCTGGGGGCCCGTGGCCAATCCCGCCTACATCCCCTCCAAGGCCGAGGAAACCGCGGCCAACTTCTCCAACAACAACGCCCAGGCCTTGATCGACGCGGACGTGCTGGTCCTGACACTGCCGGTGTGGCTCAACAGCATGCCTGCAATCCTGAAGGCCTGGCTCGACCAAGTCATCGTTCCGGGCAAGATGTTCGAGTTCGGCGCCGAAGGCCTCGTGCCCACCCACCACCTCCGCACCGTCGTTCTGCTCGTTTCTTCCGACCAGGTTTACAAGGAAAACGACGTCCGCGACGGCCTCACCCCCGCCATCCGGGCCATCTTCGCCTATATCGGCGTCGAGGACATCCAGATCGCCTGGGCCGACGGCCAGGA
>JAAZBB010000017.1 GCA_012514035.1 Lentisphaerota bacterium
AGATCGCCATCATGATCGCGATCTTCTGCGGCACCGCCATCACCGTCGTCGCCGCCATCCTCCTGACCCTCCGCTCCGCCTTCGCGCCCGCCGGCACCCTCGACCCCCACATCTTCCGCTGACCCCGGATCCACACCACAGAGCCACAGAGTTCACCGAGGAATCGGCCATATTCCGGAAGAAGAACATTGGGCCGGAGAACAAGGCCGGTTGCCTGCGTTTTTCCCCGCCCCCTCTATTCCGGGTTTCCATTCTCCCTCTGTGCCCCTCTGTGCCTCTGTGGCGAATCCTTGCTTTCGTAGTTCCCCCGCCGCCGCTTGTTTTGTAGGGCGGGAACGGTCGCAGACCTTCCCGCCGCCACCCAAGGCCATTTTTGACCGTTTTTGTTGTTTTCCGAACTTTTCAGGCCATTTTTCGCCCCCCCCAGGCCCATCCAGACTGATAAGATTATCTTACATGCACAGCAAACCGCAGAGGAGACCGGCAGAACGAAGAATTCGTGGTTCTTGGTTTTCCACATCGTGGAGCGCGCGGTTCGCGCACGGATCGACGCCCGGCAAACCCCGCAGAGACGATGACCCCGCGTGGCCCGAAGACAAACATTCTTTCCATTGTGTGGAAAACCGGCAAAATATTTTTCCATTGTGTGGAAAAAAACGCCCGTTTTTTCCACACCGTGGAAAATCCGAACCCCTGAAGCCCTCCGCGCCGAAGTTCCCTTCTCGGTGCCCGCCCAATCCCGCCCCCCGCACACGCTCCACCCCAGACTGCCCCACTCGCTTGTTCGCATATACGCTAACCTTGCCCTCTCGCGGCATGGTTTAAGCAGGTCTTTTTGATCACACTCATCGTGTGTGGTTGCTCAATCTGTCCGGGGCTAAACTCCAGGCAAATGAGCACGCCTATTCTTGAAGTTTTTGGGGCCAATGCCCGGCGACTCCGTCTCAAGCGCAAACTCACCCAAGAGCGCCTCGCCGAACTCTCCAGCCTGCACCCCAACTACATCGGCGGAATCGAGCGTGGTGAGCGCAATTTGTCCCTCATCAATATCGTCCGCCTGATCCGAGCCCTCCAATGCCGGATTGGTGATTTATTCGATGGAATCTCGACCTCTGAAAAGCCGGGCAGATAAACGCCATGGCTAACGAGATCATTTCATATATGGAGATGTGTATCCGCGAGGGCACAAGCCTCCAACGTGGCATGAATTTCGAGCTCCGGGATAACCATTCGGTCATTCTTATGTCCGTCCGCCCCGGCGCCCCCTACGAGGACCAGATTTCCGAGGATGGCTCCACGTTAATCTATGAAGGCCATGACGTGCCCAAATCCGTACAGTGTCCCCGACCCAAGGACCACGATCAGCCAAGGATAAGTGCCAACGGCAAATTGACGCAAAATGGCATGTTTCACCAAGCCGCCCAAGACCACAAAGCCGGCAAACGCCCACCCGAACGCGTCCGCGTCTATGAGAAAATTAAAAACGGCATCTGGTCCTACAACGGCGTCTTTCACCTCGTCGATTCACGGCGTGAAGCATCTCACGGCCGAAAGGTCTTCAAATTCAAGCTCATCGCCGTTGAGGGCGAAGAAAACTTCCAGATTCCCGTCCCGAGAAAGTCTACCCATCGCCGGATCATCCCAACCATTGTGAAACAGGAAGTCTGGAAACGCGACGGTGGGAAATGCGTGAAATGCGGATCCACCATCAACCTTCACTTCGACCACATCATCCCTTTCTCCAAAGGCGGCGCTTCCAACACCGCCGACAATATCCAACTTCTTTGTGGTACCCACAACATCCAGAAACACGACAAGATCGAATAGCCTGCACTCTGTGCTTCTCTGTGCCCTCTGTGGTGAATGTTCTTCCTGCGCCGTGATTTTCGTCCATGGCTGCTTCTGGCACCGGCTCTTTAATGGGTTGATCGTTGTTGGTCCATCGTTGATGGCCGCTCCACCACAAACCATCCACCACCAACCACGCCCATGGCCACCACCCCCAAGACCCACCGGAAGTTCTGGTCAGAGAAATTCGCGCGGAACGTGGCCAACGACCGGCGGCACGTCCGACGCCTCCGCCGCCTGGGCTGGCGGGTGATCGTCGTCTGGGAATGCCAGCTCCGGCATCCAGACAAAGTCCAGACCCGCCTCCGGAAAGCCCTCCGAACCACTTCACCACAGAGAACACAGAGAGCACAGAGATAGATACAGTGGGAAACCCAGGTTGGCCGGAGAAAAATGCAGAAATCCTGCGTTTTTCTCCGGCCCCTCGTTCTCCGGTTTTGGCCCCCCTCTGTGTCCCTCTGTGCCTCTGTGGTGAATGATTTCCCCGGCCCCTTTCGCGCCATTCGCGAATTTCGTAGTTACATCTCCGTCTGGGAATGCCAGCTCCGACACCCCGACAAGGTCCTGGCCCGCCTCCGGAAAACCGCCGAACCACTTCACCACAGAGAACACAGAGAGCACAGAGATAGATCCAGGGGGAAACCCAGGTTGGCCGGAGAAAAATGCAGAGATCCTGCGTTTTTATCCGGCCCCTCTTTCTCCGGTTTCGGCCCCCCTCTGTGTCCCTCTGTGCCTCTGTGGTGAATGATTTCCCCGGCCCCCTTCGTGTCATTCGCTCAATTAGTAGTTGGCTGTTCCGGCTGCGTGTTCGCGGGGCCATCAATGATGCTCGCCATCCCCGGCAAGAGGCGTATGGTGGTTGCCCATGAATTCAACCATCCCTTCGATCATCCAGGGCGGCATGGGCGCCGGAGTTTCCAACTGGCGGCTGGCCAAGGCCGTGTCCCGCATGGGGCAGCTGGGTGTCGTGGCCGGCACGGCCCTGGACCAGTTGCTGTCGCGGCGACTGCAGGACGGTGATGCCGATGGCTGCATCCGCCGAGCCCTGGAGCACTTCCCCTTTCCGCGCGTGGCCAAGCGGATCCTGGATGCCTATTTCATCCCCGGCGGGCGGGATCCGTCCAAGCCCCGCAAGCCCGGGAAAATGCACACGGCCGGACGCAACCTTCCGGCGCAGGAGCTGTGCATCGCCGCGAATTTCGTCGAGGTCTTCCTGGCCCGGGAGGGGCATTCGGGGCCCGTCGGAATCAATTTCCTGGAGAAAATCCAGATGCCGCACCTGGCATCGCTCTACGGCGCGATGCTGGCCGGGGCGGCCGTGATCATTGTCGGCGCGGGTATCCCCATGGAGTTCCCGGCGGCCATCCAGGCCCTGGCCAACCACCAGCCCGCGTCCTATACACTGGTTGTCAGCGGCCCCAAGGCGGCGGAACCCGTCGTTCTGACGCTGGACCCGGCGGACTTCGCGGAGCCCGGGCAGACCCTGCCCCCACTGGAGAAGCCGGCGTTCCTGCCGATTGTGTCGTCGGCGACGCTGGGCACGATGATGGCCCGGCGGCTGCCCGGGGGAGTGGACGGTTTCGTGATTGAAACCGCGGTGGCGGGCGGGCACAACGCGCCCCCGCGCGGCCAGATGCAGTTCACCCCCGACGGCCAGCCGGTGTATGGCCCGCGCGATGTGGCCGACCTGGACGTCTTCCGGAAGATCGGCCTGCCGTTTTGGCTGGGCGGCGGCTATGGATCGCGGGATAAATACCGCGAGGCCCTTGCGCTCGGCGCGGCGGGCATCCAAATGGGCACCCCCTTCGCCCTGTGCGTGGAATCCGGCCTCGCGCCGGGTCTGCGCCGCGCGCTGGTGGCCAAGGCCCTGGCCGGGAAAGGCCGGGTGTTTACCGATGCCCTCGCATCCCCGACCGGTTTTCCTTTCAAGGTGGCCGAACTCGAGGGCACGCTGTCGGATCCCGCGGAGTATGCCCAACGACAACGCGTCTGCAACCTCGGCTTCCTGCGCGAAGCCTACCGGAAAGCGGACGGCTCCCTGGGCTACCGCTGCGCCGCCGAACCCGAAGCGGCCTGGATCGCCAAGGGCGGCAAGCCCGAAGCCGCCACCCGGCGCAAGTGCCTGTGCAATGCCCTGGTCGCCAACATCGGCCTGCCCGGCCTCCAGCCCGACGGCTCCCCCGAGCTCCCGCTCGTCACCCTGGGCGACGACCTGGCAGGCGTCGGCCGCTTCTGTGCCAACGGACAGACGGAGTATACCGTCGCCGATGTCATCCGCACTCTGCTGGGCTGACGGAGATTCCAAAGCGGCATCTTGCCGCCGCACTCCCAAGTTGACCCCCATCCCGTTGTTCCCCCCTCTGTAGCTGCGCTCGGTGAGCGCGGCGCCCCCTCCTTTTCATGCCTGTCTTTCTCGGTTGGCTGTCCCGGCTGTTCGCCCCCGACGCGCCCAACGGGCGCATCTACAACCGATCCCTTCTCTGTTCACCTCTGCGCCCTCTGCGGCCAACATCCTTCCTCATTCGCGTGATTCGTTCTATTCGTTGTTGGCTGTTGACGGCTCTTCGATCCAAAGCGGCGTCTTGCCGCCGCACTCCAAAACCGATCCCTCTCCGAATCCGTGAAATACCGCTTGCCATTCCCGGTGCGGATGGTAGTTTTTCCCGCGCTAGGTGAGAGTAGTTAGCTTGAGTTGGCAGGTAGTCCATCGTCCGCATCGGCGGTCCAGGGGGACATCTTCACCCGAACGAATCGGGACATTCATGAGAACCATCCCCGGAGCATAAGGAAGAGATACCATGGCTACCAAACTGTATATCGGCAATCTGTCATTTGACACCACGGAAGGCGAATTGCGCGATGCGTTCGCGGCCTTTGGCGATGTGACAAGCTGCAACGTCATCACGGACCGCGACACGGGCCGGCCCCGCGGCTTTGCGTTTGTCGAGATGGCCTCGGCCGACGCGGCCACCAAGGCCATCGCCGAACTGAACGGCAAGGAACTCGGCGGGCGCGCGCTCGTCGTGAACGAAGCCCGTCCCCGCGAAGACCGCCCCCGCGGCGGCGGATTTGGCGGCGGCAATGGCGGCGGGTACGGCGGCGGACGCCGCAACCGCTACTAGGATCCGCCCCGCCCGGCGGGCTGCGGCCCGCCGGTGGAACCAGGAGTCGACATGGGTCGAACCAACTACTCGTTCGCCAAATATCAGCGCGAACAAGCCAAAAAAAAGAAGCAGGAGGCCAAGCGCCTGCGCAAGGAAGCGCTGAAAGCCGAAAAGGCGGCGGTTCCGGCGGCGGCGGCCCAGAACCCGGCCGGCGCCGAGCCGGCCTCCGGCCAATCCTGAACCCAGCCGGAACTCCGGGCCGGATTTCCGGCCCGGGGTCATCCGGTCAGGGGTGGAAATCAGGCAGCCGGCGGGCTTCCGGAATGAAGCTGGCGTCGGCGGCGGCCCGGTTCATCGCCGCGAAATCCGTTTCCGTCAGTCCGTGCTGTTCCGCGAGCACCCGATACTCGTGGTTCAGGTCGTAGTCGAATGTTCCCGGATCGTCCGCATTCACGCACACCTTGACACCCGCCGCGCGGATGGTCTGGATGGGATACTGTTCGATCGAGGCAATGCATTGGGTCCGGATGTTGCTGGTGGGGCAGAGTTCGAGGATGATGCCGCGCCGCGCGACCTCCTCCATGAGGGCGGGATCCCTGTAGATCTGCACCCCGTGGCCGAGGCGTTCCCCGCCCAGGTCGTCCAGCGCGCTCCGGATGGATTCGCTCGACGAGGGAATCCGGGACTCCCCGGCGTGCACCGTCAGGTGCAGTCCCGCTGCCCGCGCCTTCCGAAACAGGCCTGCGAATGGTTTCCCGCTGAAGTTGGCCTCGTCGTTCGCCAGATCCATGCCCACGAACGTGTCCCGGTTCGCGAGGATGAAATCCGTGACCTTGGTGGCCGTGGGGATGTCCCACTCCCGCCCCAGGATGCCGATCAGCCCGACGGCCATGGAACACGTTTTCCGGGCATCTGCAATGCCCGTCAGGATGGCGGCATGGATCGCATCGAAGGTCAGGTGGAGCCGCTCCCCCTGGATGAAGACCGGCGAATAGCGCAGTTCCAGCACCCGGACACCTTCCGCAAACGCGTCTTCGCAGGCCTCCCGTGCCATCCGTTGGATCCGCGCCGGCGTCGACAGCACCTGGTGGATCACCCCGAATTTCTCGAGGAAGACCTTCAATCCCTCCACCGGCCGGGTGATGAGGATGAAATCCCGGAGCTGGGCTTCGGAGGCGGAGGGCGGCAGGAGGCCATCCGCCAGCACCCATTCCTTCATGGTGGCATAGCGGATGGCGCCTTCGACATGGCGGTGGAGTTCGACCTTGGGCATGGCGGGAATGTTCATCGAAGCTGTCTCTAGAAAAACCCGGCCGGCCTGTCAAAACAATCCTGTTTGTTCCCCTGGCAGATCGACCTCGGCGGACATTGGCTCTCTGTGGTGACATGGTCTTCCGTCATCAGCGAGCCAGGGAGGCACCCATGTGCATGAAGGGGCCGGTGCGCAGAACATCGATTTTCGGGCCTGCGGCGACGTGCCGCAGCCGACGGCGGCGGCGCGGCGGGATCAAGCCGGGGCCAGGCGGCCGTCGTGCATGGTCCAGTGGATCATGCCCGGGGCAACCCATTCGGGATTGTGCGTGACGAGAAGGATGGACATGCCGGCGCGGTTGAGTTCGCGGAAGAGTTCCATCACGCGCGCGGCGGAATCGGGGTCGAGGTTGCCGGTGGGTTCATCGGCCAGCAGCAGCTTCGGCGGCAGGGCCAAGGCGCGGGCGATGGCCACGCGCTGCATTTCGCCGGCGGAGAGCAGGCGCGCGGCCTGCCGGGCCTTGTCCGCGAGCCCCACCCGCGCCAGGGCGGCCAGGGACAATGCCTGCGCCTCGTCCGCCCCATGGCGGAGGTAGCGAAACCGGAACCGGACATTGTCCAAGGCGCTCCGGTGCGGCATCAGGCAGAACTTCTGGAATACCATGCCGACGCCGTGCTTGCGGATATCGGCCAGTTCCCCTTCGTCCAGGTCGGAGACATCGCGCCCGTCAAACCAGGTCCGGCCGCCGTCGGCCGGCAGCAGGAGTCCCGCGATCATCAGCAGGGTGGTCTTGCCCGACCCCGAAGGTCCGGTGACGACCCCGAAGCCGCCGGGCGCCAGGCGCAGGGAGACCTCGCGCAGCACCTCGACAGGGCCGGCGGCGCCGCGGAACGCCTTGCACACGTTCTCCAGCCGCAGCCGTTCCTGGATGGCGCCGGCCATCAGATCGGTTCGCCCGGAAGGACATCGCGACGGGTTTGCGCATGGCACAGGGCCAACGCAAAAGCGTCGGTGGCATCGGCCGGCGGGATTTCGGCCAGCCCGAGCACGGCCTTGACCATCTTGGCAACCTGCTCCTTGGGGGCGGCGCCCCAGCCGGTGACGTTCTGCTTGGCGCGGCGCGGGGAATATTCAAAGACCGGGACGCCGGCGGCGGCGCAGGAGGCGATGGCCACTCCGCGCACCTCGCCGAGCACCATGGCAACCTTGGCGTTCTTGAAGAAAAAGCCGCCTTCGACGGCGGCGGCGGCGGGGCGGTGTTCGGCCAGTACGGCATCCATCCGCGCGCGGATCGTGCGCAGGCATTCGGAGTGGGGCGCTTTGGGCGGCATTTTCACGACTTCCCAGTGGCGCGCGGCCAGGCGCGAGCCCTCCAGCTCGATCACGGCGAGTCCCGTACCCCGCAACGAGGCGTCTATGCCCAAGACCTTCATGCCCCGCCCCGCTTGCACATGGAAGATTGGATATTGGACATTGAGATTTCTTCCGGCACGAAGGCGTGCCGACTCCAAACAGCCCCGCGCCCAGCGGGCGCGGCTACAACCGATCCGAAAATGTGTCAGCCCTCGATGGCTTCGTCGGCGATGTCGCCGTTCATGTAGACGTACTGGACGTCTTCGAGCTCTTCAATGGCCTCGACGAGCTTCAAGAGGGAAGCGGCCTGGGCTTTATCGGTCACGGGCGCCCAAACGGTCGGCACGAAATTGACGCCGGAATCCTCGGAGACGTTGTAACCGGCGGCGGTCAGCTTTTCCGAGACCTCGTTGTAGGCGTTCGGGGGGGTGAGCACTTCGAACTGTCCGCCCTCGTTGGTCACGTCGTCGGCGCCGGCGTCGAGCGCCAGTTCGATCAGCTGATCCTCGTCCACGCCGGCGGCATCCAGGAGGATCTGGCCGCGGCGCTGGAAGTTCCGCAAGACCTGGTTGGAACCCGCGAGAGTGGCGTTGTGGCGCTGAAGGACATGGCGAACATCGGCCACGGAGCGGTTGCGGTTGTCCGAGAGGCATTGAATGATCAGGCCGACGCCGCCGGGGGCATAACTTTCAAAGAGGATCTCCTCGATGGCGGCGCCCTGCAGGTCTCCGGTGCCCTTCTTGATGGCGCGTTCGATGTTGTCGGAGGGCATGTTCGCGGCCTTGCACTTGGCCAGGATGGTGCGCAAGGTGATGTTGGCGGCCGGATCGCCGCCGTTGAGACGGGCCGAAACGGTCAGTTCCTTGGCCAGCCGGCTGAAGATCTTGCCGCGCTTGGCGTCGGCGGCGCCCTTCTTGTGCTTGATGGTCGACCACTTGCTGTGTCCGCTCATATTCTGCCACTCCTTTCCGAGCCGCGCGCCGAACGGACCGGCGGCTATTCCTCTTCCTCCGCCTGCCGGTTTTTCGCGGCCTCCGCGATGATCTTTTGCGCCACGTTCGACGGCACGACATCATAGCGGTTGAAGCTGATTTCGAACGAGCCGCGGCCGCCGGTCATGGAACGCAGTTCGGAGGAGTACTTGAAGACCTCGGCCTGCGGCACCTCGGCCACGATGACCTGCATGCCGTCTTCGGACTCCATGCCCATGATGCGTCCGCGCCGGTGGTTCAGGTCGCCCGTGCAGTCGCCCATGAACTCCCCCGGAATCGTGACGCGGATGTTCATGATGGGCTCCAGCAGGACGGGCCGGGCCTTGGCCATGCCATCCTTGAACGCGGTGCGCGAGGCGATTTTGAAGGCGATTTCGGAGCTGTCCACGTCGTGGGAGCTGCCGTCGTAGACGGTGACCATGGTATTAACCACGGGGTAGCCCGCCACGGCGCCGCGCTGCATGCCCTCGACCAGACCCTTTTCGATGGCCGGCAGGAAATTCCGGGGGATGCTGGTGCCGACGATGCCGTCGACGAACCAATGTTCCACGCCGGGCTTGATCGGCTCGATGCGCAGATAGACTTCGCCGTACTGGCCGCGGCCGCCGGACTGTTTCTTGTGCTTGTAGTGGCCCTCGCCTTTGGCGGTCACGGTCTCCTTGTAGGCGACCTTCGGGGTATTGAGAACCACCTCGACCTTGCTGCGAGCCTTCATGCGCTCCATGGCCACGTCGATCTGGACATCGCCCATGCCGGTGATGATCAGTTCGTGCGTCTCGTCGTTGCGCTCCACGTGGATGGTCGGATCGTCGTCGGCCACGCGGTGCAGCCCCTGGCCGAGTTTGTCTTCGTCGCCCTGGTTCTTGGGCAGCACGGCAAACGAGACCACCGGGCGGGGAAAATCGATCGGCGGCAGCCGGACGGGCTTGCCGGGAACGCACAGGACGTCGTTCAGACCGGTGGTCTTCAGCTTGGCCAGGGCGACGACATCGCCCGCCTGCGCCTCGGGCGCGGTTTCCTGCTTCTTGCCGTTAAGCAGGTAGACCGCGCCCACGCGCTCCTTCTGCTCCTTGGATGCGTTGAAGACCTCGCTGTTTTCCTTGAGGGTGCCGCCCCAAACGCGCGCGAGGGTCAGCTGGCCGACGAAGGGATCGTTGATGGACCGCCACACCTGCGCCACCAACGGCGCGTCCGGGGCGGGGTTCACGTCCTGGCCATCGGCGTCGCGGGCAGGCCGGTCGGCGGGGCTCGGCATCAACCGTCCGAGGCCTGTCATGAGTTCTTCCAGGCCGGCCGGCTTGCGGGGCATGGCGGCGAAGACGGGGATGAATTTGGCCTGGGCCACGGAGGAGCGCAGGCCGCCGGACAATTCGTCGGCCGAGAGCGGTTCGCCGTTGAGCACCTTTTCGATGAGCTCATCGCTGGATTCTGCGGCCACATCGGTGAGCTTGGCACGGATTTCGTCGGCGCGACCGCCGGAGGCGGCCAGCGCATCCACGACGCCCTGCCGGTCGTCGGTCGGGTAGGTCACGACTTCGCAGCGGGGACCCCAGAGCTCCCGCAGGGCGGCGACGGTGCCGTCGAAATCGGCGTTTTCCTTGTCGAGCCCGGTAACGACGATGGCGCGGGGCAGATTGAGGGCCTCGCAGCGTTTCCAGGCCTTGACGGTTCCGACCTGCACGCCGGCGGTGGCATCCACAAGAATCAAGGCCGCATCGGCCACGCTGGTGGCGGCGACAACCTGGCCGTAGAAATCGGCGTATCCGGGCGTGTCGAGCATGACCAGCCGAAGGACCCGGCCGCCCTTGGGACGCCAGACCACGTCAAAAGGCTTGGCCCAGATCGTGATTTTGCGCCCCTTCTCCTCGTCGGTCCAGTCCGCCGCGCTGGTGCCGTCCCCGGGATTGCCCTGGCGGTCATTGACGCCCAGTTTGAAAAGCAAAGCGTCCACCAGCGTCGTTTTGCCGCTGCCCGTGTGGCCCACCAGAACGAAATTGCGCACGTCGGCGATCGGGATATCCTTCATGATGCTTCTTGCCTTTCCTTAAACCAAGCCGGCCTGACTCCGCCATCCGCCGGGACGTTCAGCCCGGCCATGGAACTGCGCACCTTATACAAACAGGGGCGCCCCCGCAATCGCGAAATGACCGCGGAAGATGGGGTGGATAACGGGATTTGAACCCGCAACAGCCAGAACCACAATCTGGTGCTCTACCAAGTTGAGCTATATCCACCAACCAAACAAACGGCGTGTTCTACCCCATTCACGCCGAAAATGCAACCCCGGGCCGGGCTCAATCATCCATGGCATCGAGCAGGTCGCGGTAATCGGCCGCCGCCGGGGCGGGCGGAGGGGCGGAGCCCCAGTCCGTCGCTCCAAGGTCCACCAGGAACCACTGGTCGCCGGCATCGATCAATTCCACGTGCAACCCGGTGATCCGGGGCCCGTTCTCGACCTTGACTTCCGCCGCGCGGCAATCGACATGGGCCACGCGCCGGCCATTGGCCGCCGCCATTGAAATCCAGGACAGTTCCAGTCCGGAAACAGCTGCCTGCAGGTTACCGGCGGCGTCCTGCCAGCGGACGGAGCCCCAGCGCACTTCAACCGGTCCCACCACGCGGACCGGCGAGGGCCGCCCGCCCGCGGCCGGAGCGACGGGTCCGATCAACGCCCCCGGCGAATCGGTCCCGGCGGGCCGGGTGCCGGTGGACTCCAGCAGCATCCGCGACATGCCGCCCAGGACGGCCGGCTGGAGTACGCCGTCCGCATCCGGCGCCAGGGTCACCGCCAATCCCTCCACCCGGAGGGATTCCAGTACCGATACGTCGCGGGGTCGGAACCAGCGCCAGCGGATACGCACGGTCCGGGCCCCGATGCCCGCATCCCGCGACACGCTGATGACGTCGCGCAGCTTCAGGTTCAGCGAGGGGGTGGCCCGCACGCGCCCCACGTGCATTTCCATGCCGGTCAGGCGCGAGAGTTCGGCCTCGACGCGGGTGCGGAAGCAGACGGTGCGCACGAACAGATGCAGGGCGCCATAGCCCAGCACCGCCGCCAGAACCAGTGTCCACAACAGGGCCCACAGGACACGCCAGCCCAGGGCGCCGCGCGGGGCGGTTTGGATACTTCCATCGGTTCCGGAATTGATCTTCGCATCCATAAATTCACCTCGCCAGTTCCGCGGCACGGTCGCGGGCGGCCTTCATGCCCGCCGCCACCGCGGCCGAAAAGCCGCCGGCCTCCAGCGCGGCCAGGCCCGCCAGGGTGGTGCCGCCCTTCGAGCTGACGCGGCGCCGCAGCTCGGCCGGTTCCTCCCGGGTCTGCACCGCCAGTTCGGCCGCGCCGCGCACTGTTTCGACCGCCATCCGGCGGGCCGTGTCGGGGGGCAGCCCCATGGCAACGGCGGCGGCCTCCATGGCTTCGAGGAAGGCAAAGACATAGCCCGGCCCGCTGCCGCTGAGGGCGGTCACTTCGTTCATCAGCTTTTCGGGCAGGCGCACCACGGCGCCGACGGCCGCGAAGAGTTCTTCGGCCAGGTCCAGATCGGCGGCGGTCGCGCGGGCCCCGGCGCAGATGGCGGTCAGGCCCCGCCGCACGAGAGCCGGCAGGTTGGGCATGGCCCGGACCACGCGCCCCGGCACAAGCGCCTCCACGGCCCGGGTCGGCAATCCGGCGCAGATCGAAATCACCAGTTGGCGGCCGGTCAGGGCGCCAGACGCGGCCGTCAGGGCCTCCGCCGCCTGTTGCGGCTTGACCGCCAGCACCACCACATCGGCCTCCCGTACCGCCGCGCCGTTTTCGGCCACGGCGTCAATGCCATACTGCTGCCCCAGGAGGGCCCGACGGGCGGCGGACACGTCCGCGGCGACCAGGTTCTTTTCCAGGGTCAGGCCACCGGCCAGGAGCCCGGCAATGATGGCCTCCGCCATGTTCCCGCCGCCTACGAATGCAATCCGCTTGGTTTTCATGCTTCACCTGCTTCCGCCGCGGCGCGAATCCGCGCGCCGAAAATCCCCGTGCCCACACGCACGATGGTGGCGCCTTCCTCGATGGCAACCTCCAGATCGTGGGTCATGCCCATCGACAGTTCCGCCAGGTCCGCCCCCGTGCCGGCGGCCCACTCGTCGCGCCACTCGCGCAACTGCCGGAAAAACGGCCGGGACCGTTCCGGATCTTCCGCCAGCGGAGGAATGGTCATCAGCCCGCGCACCTCGACGTTTCGCAGCCCGTCGGCGATGCGCAGGACCGCCGGCACGGCATCCGGGGCCAATCCGGACTTGGACCGCTCGCCGGACACGTTGACCTGCAAGAGGACCGGCAGGGTGCGTCCGGCCTCCGCGGCATGGCGATCGAGCGTCTCCAGCAGCCGGGCGGAATCCACCGAATGCACCCAGTCGAACAACCGGGCAGCCAGGGCGGCCTTGTTGCTTTGGAGATGTCCCACCAAATGCCACTGCAACGCCCCGGGGCATTCCGGAATCTTGGCGGCGGCCTCCTGCACGCGGTTTTCCGCGAACAAAAGCTGCCCGCAGTCCGCCGCCGCGCGCACCGCTTCCGGGCCGTGCGTTTTCGACACCGCCAGCAGCCGCACCGATTCCGGCGCGCGTCCCGCCTGCGTGCAGGCGGAGACGATCCGGGCCTGAATCGCCGCCAGGTTCTCCGCAATGCTGCCCATGCCCTCCATCCTACCCGCCCCCCAAGGCCCGCTGCAACACCGCCGCCACATACCGCCGGGTTTCCGCCGGCAGCCCCAGCGCCCCGAAGCTGAAGGTCCGGCCGGCGCTTTCCAGCCGGATCTCCTCCTGCGGCACGTCATTCACCCGGATTCCGGAACGCGCCAGCGTCACCCGGCGTTCCGGGCCGATCACCATTTCGCGGGTCCGGCCCCAGCCAAACACGCCGCGAAAAATCCGCACCCGGCCCTTGGCCAGTGTCACGGTCGTCCGCCCGAACAGATGGTAGAGGATCGTACTGCACAGTCCGATGCTCGCGAGCAGGAACGGCAGTCCGAACAGACTCAACCTCCAGTCGAAGCGGCCGGATGCCAGTTGCGGGCCGTAGAGTGCCGCCAGGGCGAAGCCGGACCACACGACGGTGAACGGAATCAGCACCACCAGCGCCTTGCGCTGGGGGGTGCAGACAATGGTCAGGGTGTCGCCGAAGCCCCGTTCCAGGCGTACGCCCGGAGGCGGGCGCGCCAGTTCCTCGTCGGTCATGCGGGTCAAGGGGGGGGCGGCCATGTGCGGGGTCATGGAGCTCCTCCGGCGCCGGGGCGTCCGCCGCGCCGCACCTGGATCAGTTCCGCCAGGATGGCCACGGCGATTTCCTCCGGCTCCAGGGCACCGATGGATTTCAGCCCGATGGGCCCGTGAATGCGCGCGAGGTCCGACGGCGCAAAACCCGCCTCGGCCAGGCGCGCGCGCCGGTCGGCCTGCGTGCCCCGGCTGCCCAGCAGCCCGATATAGCGGCAGTGGGCCTGCAAGGCGGCCGCCAGCGCGGGCACATCGAGTTTGACGTCGTGCGCCAGCACCGCCACATAGCTATGCCCATCCATTCCCGCTGCCGTCAATCCTTCCGCCGGCCAGGCATGCACCACCCGCTCCGCCTCCGGAAACTGTTCCGCTCGCGCAAAATGCCGCCGCGGATCCACGAGCGCCACCCGGAAGCCCGTCCGCACCGCCAGCGCACACAAGGCCGCCGCGATCGGCGACGCCCCCACGATCAACAGCAGCGGATCCGGCTCCAGTGTCTCCGCAAACCACGCCCCATCCGCCGCCGCCAGCCGCTTCACGCCGCCGCCCATCCGCAGATCCGCCGCCGCCTCCGCCCAATCCGGCCGCGGCGCGTCGCCCGCCCGCAGCAAAACCTGTTGGGAATCCCCGCCCAGCCGCGTCATTAAAATCGCCGTCGCGTCGCGCGGCAGGCTGCAGACGCCCCGCCAGGCCTCTGTTGCCGGATCGTGCCGCCGGATCCACACGTCGATTTCACCGCCGCACGACAGTCCCACCTCCAGCGAGGCCTCAAACGCGGCCCCGTAGTGCAGCATCCGCGCACCCCCCTCCCCGCGCAGCAATCCGAGCATATGTTCCCGCAAATCGCTCTCCACGCAGCCCATTGACACCGCGCCGCCCATTTCCCCCTTCTCGTTCACGACCAGCCGCGCCCCCGGCTGCCGCGGCGATGAATGCTGCGTACCGACCAGGATCGCCTCTGCACACGCCACGCCCGCCGCATCCCAGGACCGGATGATTTCCATCACCTCTTTCATTGCCCGTCATGATAACGGGCCCGGCCGCGGCCTCAAAGCGCAAATCGTGACCTCGCCCGGCCCGGGGCTGAGCCGGCGATTAATCTTTTCCGATCCGGAGCCTTCCGCTACGGTCGTCCGCATGAGCCTGCGCATCCTGCATTTCAGCGACGTGCATCTGCCGGCGCCCCCCGGCGCGTTCCGCACGCCCGAGATCCTTCACCCCAAGCGCCTGCTCGCCCTGCTCAACTTCCTGCTGCGGCGCGGAAGCAAGTACGCCGACGCCCTTCAGAAGCTCCATGGATTGCGCGACTTCCTTGTCCGCGAACCTGTGGATTACATCTTGTACACGGGAGACACGCTCAATTTCGGCCTGAAGCGGGAATTCATGGACGCGGCGCCGCGGCTGGCCGGGATTCTGGCGCTGGCGCGGCGCGGCGCACTGGCTGTGCCGGGCAACCACGACCTCTACACCGGAGCCTCCCCGGTGCATCATCGCCAGCATTTCACGCCCCGGCCGTCCGGCGACCTGCCCGAAGCCGCCACCCCCACCGGCTATCCCCTGGTCCGCTGGCTGGGCGAGGAGGCCGTCGCCATCGCCGTCAATTCCTCCCGGCCCCGATTCGCCTTCTGGGATTCAAGCGGGCGCGTGCCGGATCTCGAACTCGATGCCCTCGCGCGGCTCCTGGACCGCCCCGAAATCGCTGTCCGCCGACACGTGTTTGTGATGACGCACTATCCGTTCGACGACCACGGCTTCTTTCACGGCCTGCGGAATTCCCGTCAACTGCTCGCGCTGCTGCAGAACCGGGACAACCTGGTGCTGCTGCACGGTCACAACCACCAGCCCTATGCGCGCCGGATCCCTGGCACATCCCTCCGCCTGTATTGCGCCGGCAGCCTTTCCAAGGCCGGCGCGGAATCCTTCTGGCTGTTCGACCTTCTCGGCGACAGTCTCCATCCCCGCCGGGGCGCCTGGCGCAACGCGCGGTTCATCCTGCAGGATGATCCGGCTCCCTGAGCCTCCGCCCGCTCCGCGGCGCACCTTACTTGCGCACCTTACTTGGCGCTGGACTCTGTGTCCGCCTCCGCATACAATCCAGACGCATTTTCGTAGGAGGATTGGCGATGCCTAAACGATTTTGGCGGATTCGGGTTCTGGTCCTGGCGGTCTTCGTCGCCGGCGGACCGCTGGCCGGCTGCGACGACGGGGATGACAAACTGGAAAACCGGAATCCCGGAAACAACGATCTGCAGGTCGTCGTAGCCTTCGGCGACAGCATCACCAACGGCAAACATTGCAATTGCACACCCTATCCCGCGCGGCTGTCGGGCCTGATCGGCAAGACGGTCCACAATGCCGGCATCCCCGGCAGCCGGGCGACATCCAGCACGGGCCGCGCCCAGCAGCTCATCAACCAGCGCCGACCGGCCTTCATGCTGATTCTCTACGGGGTGAACGACATCATCATGGGCGGCAGCGTGGACGGCATCCTGGCAGCGCTCAACGAAATGGTGGCTATCTGCAAGAACAACAACGTGGTGCCGGTGTTGGCCACCTATCCGGTGCCCATCACCGATCATCAGGTGTTCGGCCCCGGGACCCTGGCCCTCAACGCCGGCATCCGCTCCGTGGCGAGTTCGCAGGGCATCCGCTGCGTTGACCTCGAACGGGAATTCGGGGGCGATCCCTCCTTGTACCTATCCGACGGACTGCATCCCAACGACGCCGGCACCCAGATCATCGCCATGGCCTTTGCCGACCTGTACTAGCACAAGATGGCAAGAGCCAGGAAGCAAACGAAGAGGTGGGCTTGGACGCGGGGTTCCAACTGTGCGGTAGGCCGGGTGCAGCCCGAGGCGGCGCCACAGGGCCAGCGCCGCGTAGACCTTTCCGAACTCCCGGACGCACTCGACCCGCACGCCCGACAAATCCAATGTGCGCCCATTCAGGCGCGTCCGGCTCGCGGCCAAACAAATCCAGCTGTGTCCCCGAACGCGGCCGGCCATCGAGCAACCGCTCGATCTCTTCCCCGCCCGCACGCTCGGTGGAATTCGATTCTTCTTTGCCGGGGCGCCGACTCCGGCCATGGGACCGACTGGCGGCGGCCGGGTTACGGCATGGACTGGTCCAGCTCCAATTGGCGGTCGATCAGAGTCGCCGCGAGCCGGGCACGGGCGGCCAGTTCCGGATAGGCGGCCGCCGCCTCTTCTCCGGCGAACTCCCGGTAGAGGTCCCGGGCCTCGGCGAGGCGTCCCTGTCGAAACACGGCCAGGGCCAGGTTGACGCGCGCATTGGGCGTATCGGGTTTTTCGGCCAGCAAGGCACGATAGGCGGCCTCGGCCTCCGCCCAGTGTCCCAGATGCATCCATTCTCCGGCGAGTTTGTAACGGAAGTAGAACGCGTTGCCGTGGCGTGCGGCCTGACGATACATGGCGGCAGCCCGGTCGTGGCGGGCCTCCGCGCAGGCCAGACGGGCACGCCATTCCAGCTCCGCGACGCCCCCCCCGGACGCGTTGTCCCGCAGGCACGCCGCGCGCGCGAGCAGCACGAGCACCAAGACCGCCGCCGCCGCCAGCAAAGCGCGGGCCATGCTGCGCCCATGGCGATCCAGCCAACGCACCGGACGGGGAATATCCTTCAAAAACGGCCCGCGCGTAGCATCGGCGCCCGTCGCCAGGACCGTCCAGGCCGCCCGGTCCGCGGGGGCGGCATCCGGCGGCAGACGAAACCGGCGCATCTGCGCAAGGACGGTGTTGTGGGGCGTGCGCAGCAGCAAGGCCAAGAACAGGAGACGGGCGCGGCCGGGCCAGGACGAATAATCGGCCTGTGCCGCGCGCGGCCGCAGGGCTTCTACCATGGCCGCCGTCCGGTCCTCCCATACCAGGGGCAGCAGTCCGCAGGGCGAATCATCCGGCACGCCCTCGGCTCCGGCGTCGCACCGCAGAAACGTCGCGGCCGACTCATCCCAGAAGTTGTTCCGCAGCCAGTCATCGAGTTCCTGCTGCTCGTCTTCGGCCATCTCCGCGATCCGGGCATAATCCGGATGTCCCACCGCCAGGCGGCGAAACGCGGCGGCTTCATTGGAGAGCAGCACCGCCAGATCCACGGTAAACCGGCCGGGCGAAAATTCCTTTGGGAACAGGGCCTCGTCTGCCGTGGACCACACGGGCAGGCCGGTGCCGCGGGCATCATACCGTTCGAACTCCCCAGCGAGGCATTTGGCCAGCACCGGCAGGATGCCGACCAGAAACTTTTCCGGATCCGGCTGGGCTTCCGCCACGCGCTCGGCCCATTGACAGACCACGGGACATGCCGGTGACAAATGGCCGGCCGCGTCCGCGGTTTCCAGCCAAGCCATGAAAAGATCCGCGGCGGTTTCCGGATCCGCCAGGATCCAGGCCGCAATGATCGCGGGCAAGTCCGGCCCCGCAGCCGCGGCCGTGGCGGGCAGGTCGTCCAGGGCATCCGCCGCGACGCGGGCCGCGCGTCCCCTCAGTGCAGACAACCAGGCCTGTCCGCGGGGGCGCTGCACTGCATCTCCGGCCATCGCATCCATGCGCATCACTATACCGCCAGATCCCGTCCTGGCTCCAACCGAAAAAAACGCCGTAAAAAAAACGTCGCGTGGGGGGAACGCATGGGCCATTCCGCGCAGCGGACTTCACAGCGGCGGACTTCACGGTTGATTCCCCCGGAGGCCGCCGCTACACTCCCGCCCATGATCAGTTTTCACCGCGCAGGACTTTTCGGGCTCGTGCTGCTGGCCGCAAGCCATGCCGCTGCGGAGACGCGCATGCAGGTCTCTGCCGGCTCCACGCCCGTCTATGCCCGCCCCGCCGCCGATGCCCCGCCCGTCGGTTCGGCCGGCGCAGGGGAAATCCTGTTTGTCACTCGCATTGAAAACGACTGGGCCGCCATTTCCCCGCCCGACCGCATCGATCTCTGGCTCAACAAGGATTTCATCGAGGGCAACCGCGTTGTTGCCAACACCATTCAAATCCGTTCCGGCCCGGGCATTCAATACGACATCGTCGGCCTCCTCGAACGCGGAGCCCCCGTCATGCCGCGCGGCGAGGATGGCGACTGGTGCAAGATCGCCCCGCCCTCATCCGCGACCTTGTGGGTCCGCAAAAACGATTTGACCGAGGTGCGCGCCCCGACGACGCCCATTCGCGAAGTGACGCCCGTGGCGGCGCCCGCCCCCGTGCCGGCCGCCCCCAGCGAGCCGGCGGCGGCGGCCGCCGCGCCGGAAGCCAGCCCGGCGCCCTCCAGCGCAAGCCTTGCACCCGCGCCATCCCCGGCGCCCCAGGCTCCGGCAATTCCGCCCGCCCCCGCGCCCAAGCCGGTTGCAGCGTCCACCCCGAAGGTCGCCCCATCCACGCCGCAGACATCGGCTGCCCCGCCCGCCCGGAGACCCGCACCGGAAACTTCCCCCGCGGTCGCGCCCATTGCCACGGGCGCGGCGCCTCCCCGACCGGTCACGGATGCCGCCCCGCCGGCTCCGGCGCCAACCGCCAAAGCCCCGGCCCGTCCGCAGCCCGTTCCGCGGCCCTCTGCGGCGCCCCCCCCCGCGCCGGCCGCATCCGCACCGGCAACCGCCGCTCCGCCGGTAGCCCGCGCCCCGCGTCCCGCGTCTCCGGCACCCAGCCGCCCTCGGACGGCCCCGGCCGCGCGAACCGTGCCCGCGCCCGCCGCCGTGGCGGCGCAGAAAGCCCCGGACCCGGCCATCCACGTTGATCCCGAACTCGTGGAGGATCTCGACCTGGCGGAAGGCATGCCGAACCAGGGCAAGCCGGTGCAGGTCTCCGGCGAGCTGCGCAGCGCCCCGTTCCTCGCCGCCTCGCCCTCCCGCTACCGGATCCTGGACACGAATCCCGACGGCATGCTCGAAATGGTCTGCCACGTCCATGGGAATTCGGAAGAACTTCGTCAATACATCGGCAAGCGCGTGTCCATCCGCGGCCGCGAATACTGGGTCGACCGCAGCGACATGCCCGTCGTGGTGGTCGGCCAGATCGTGCCGCTCTCCCCCGTTTACGAACCGGTGATGTACTGATGCCCGCATCCGTGCCCGTCGCCGGACAGCCCCGTACCATTGGCCTGCTCGGCGGCACGTTCAATCCCGTGCACGAAGGGCATCTGTCCATCGCCCGCGAGGCGCTGACGCTCTTCGGACTGGATGCCGTCTGGTTCATTCCCTGCGCCAATCCGCCCCACAAGCCGGCCGCCGGCCTGGCTTCCAACGCCGATCGCCTGGCCATGCTGCGCCTGGCCATCGCCGGCGAGCCCCGCTTCGATGTCGACCCCATCGAATTCGACCGCCCCGGAAAATCCTACACGATCGATACCGTTCGCGCCCTGCAGAAGCGCCATCCCGATGTGACCTTTGTGTTCATCATCGGCGCCGACACCCTTCCTGAAATCCATGCCTGGCACAAGCCCCTGGAACTGCTCGAACAGATCCGCATCGTGACCCTCTCCCGGCCCGGCCATGCCCCGTCCGCCGCCGAACTGCACCTGCCGCCGCCCTGGCCCGAAAAACTCCTCGCCGATCTCCGCACCGGCTTTCCCCTCAATGTCGCCTCCCGCGACATCCGTGCCGGCATCGCCGCCAACCGCCCCGTTCCGCTTGTCCCCGAACCTGTCAGACGCTATATTGAGGATCACAAATTGTATCGATGAAACCCACCCCTGCCTCCGCCCGGAAGTCCGCCGCCCGCCAGACCGCGGCGCGGAAAACTCCTGCCTCCAAACCGTCTGTTCGCGCCCCCGCCGCCCGGAAGCGGGCCCCGCGCCCGGCCGGCCGCGCCGGGACGCCCGGCCAAGCCCTGCGCACCCAAGTGGAGCTGGTCCGCACCGCCCTCGAAAACAAGAAAGGCGAACAGATCGCCGTGCAGCATCTCGCCGGCGTCTCGAGCGTCACGGACTACATGATTCTCTGCAGCGGCCTGAACAGCCCCCACCTGCGCGCGTTGGCCGACGAAGTGGTCAAGCAACTGCGTCACGCCATTCCGCCCATCGCGCCCCATCGTCGCGCCGGCTCGCCGCACAGCGAATGGCTCGTGCTCGACTACATTGATTTTGTCGTGCATCTCTTTACCCCCCGCATGCGCGCCTACTACGCCCTCGAACAGCTCTGGAAAGACGCCCCGGTCGTCCCCTGACCCCCCGGCGCTAGTCCACGAAAAGATCCGGGCGGTCGGCATCCCCGTCGTCCGTCAGCCGCCAGACCCGGCCATCGGCCACCCGTTGCGCCAGGATATCGCGCCGCGGCCCTTCGCGGACCGTCATGATCCATTCCGGGCGATTGGACCATTGCTGATTGTCGAGCATGAACCCGGCCGGCGCCGGCACGCGGCCGCGCTCCTCCCCCGTCCGGCTGTCCCGCAAAGCCAATTGGTCGTGCCCATCGAGATTCACGGTCACCAGCCGGTCGTCGGGGGAAATGCCGGCGGAGCAGCCCCGCCCGATTTCAGTTTTGCGCCCCGCCGGCAGATCGAAGCGCCAGACGCGGTATCCCCGCGATTTCACCGTCGTCACCAGGAAGTCGCCCGTGCTCGAAACATCCAGTTCCAGAAACGCGGGCCCGGTGACCAACGTCGTCGCGGAACCGCCGGCCACGGGAACGGACTTGACGGATTTTCCATCGGTGAAGAGCACGCGCTGCCCGTCGGGATGAAACGCGACCGCGCGCGCGTGGCTCGCCTCCGCCAGCACCCGTTCCTTCCTGGTTTCCAGATCGCAGTGCAGGATGCGGGGACCGCGCACGAAGGCGAAGGATTTTCCGTCCGGTGACCAGCGCGGCCAGGTTCCGTCCGCCGCCAGCCGGGTGGCTTGCGCCTGGCCAAGCACCCGCAGATAGATCCCGTCCGGGCGCTGATAGAGCAGCCGCGCGCCCGCCAGCTCCGGCGGCGCGGCAAGCGGCACCGGGTCCGCCGCGGCGCGGGCCCGCGCCGGGGTCGAGTCGCAGCCGCCGGCCGTTCCAATGGCCAGCGGAACCAGCAGCATCCGCCCGATCCATGAATTTATCATCGTGTTCCGCCCTCCGGAATGATACGAAATCTGCCGGCCATGCATGTTGACCGCACCCGCCGGAAATCGCTTGTTTATATCGGATTCAGCCTGCTGCTGACAACCGGCGTGTTCGCCTGGCTGTTTGCGCATGTCACCTGGCGGCAGGTGGCAGACCTGATCCTGGCGATTGATCTGCGGCTGGTCGGGCTCTTTGTCTTCCTATCCCTCAGCATGCATTTGGTGCGGACCTGGCGCTACCGCGTGATCCTGAATTCGGTCGGGGAAACGCCCGGTTTCTTCCGTTTGTTTCTGGTGGTGTTGGTGCGCAGCCTGTGCGTGGATCTGCTGCCCGCCCGCACCGGCGAGCTGGTGTACATCTATCTGCTGCGGATGAAACTCGGCGTGGAACTGGGGGCGGCCACGGCCAGTTTTGCACTGGCTTTTCTTTTCGATCTGATGGCACTGGCGCCGCTGCTGGCGGTGGCCCTGGTTTTGGCCGGCCGCCACCTGCCGCTCTCGCCGCTGACGCTGCTGGGGGCGGGGGCGGCCTTGCTGGCTCTGGCCGCCCTCGCCTTGCATTGGCTTCCGGGCCTGCTGCGCCTGGGCTTCCGGATCGGCTCGCGCCTGCCCGACTCGGCGGCGCGCCTGCGCCGCTGGCTCCGGCGGTTCCTGGCGGCCACTCACCGGCAGGTGCGCCGGGCCCGGGCGCGCGGCGTCTACGCACCCGTCTTCGGCCTCTCCCTGGCCGTGCGCCTCCTGAAGTACACGGCATTGTACGTCCTGCTGCTGGCCATGCTCCACCCGCAGGGCTACGCCCCCGGAACCCTCCCGTTCCCCAAGGTCTTCCTCGGGTTCAGTGCCGCGGAAATGGCCGCCAGCCTGCCGCTGTCGGGCATCGCCGGATTCGGCGCCTATCAGGGCGCCTGGGCCCTGGTCTTCATCCTGCTGGGCTTCCCCGCGGAAATGGCGCAGGCCACCAGCATCTCCCATCATGTCTTCACGCAGGTCTATGGCTACCTCCTCGGTCTGATCGGCGCGGCATGGCTGCTGCTGCTGCCGCGCGCCCGTCCTCACCTCCCCACCCCCCCCGCCCCATGAATCCAAACAAGCCCCGTCTCTTTTCCCTGACATCGGTCGATGGCCGGACACGGGCCGACATCGTCCCGGAGCTGGGCGGCATCGTGTCGTCGCTCCACCTGCCGGATGCCGCCGGCACCTCTCGCGAATGCCTTTTCCGTTATCCCTGGTTCTGGGATCCGCACACGGCCGAGCTGCGCGGCGGCATCCCGCCGCTCTTTCCCGTGTGCGGCCGCCTGATGCGCGCGGATGTGCTGGGCGGCTACGAAATCAACGGGCGCGCCTTCGTCCTGCCCCTGCACGGCTTCGCCATGCGCCGGTCCTGGACCGTGGCCGACGCCGCCCGGCCCGACCGGATCCGGCTGCGACTGACCGACGATCCCGAGACGCGGGCCATGTATCCCTTCCCGTTCGAACTGGAGCTGGTCTACGCCATATCCAACGCCGGGCTGACCTGCCGCCTGACCGTGCGCAACCCGGGCCGCGACCGGCTGCCCTTCTACGCCGGCTTCCATCCCTACTTCCTCACCCCGCCGCCCGGCGCGGGCAAGGAACAGACGCACTTCACCGCCCAGCCGCACACCCGCCACCTCTACAACGCCACCAAGTCCGATCTGGTGGCCACCGCGCCGGTCCCCGAATTCCCGATGTCCGTCGCCAACGTGGACATCAACGAACTGCTGCTGGAAGTCGGCGACCGCGGCGAAACCCGCCTGCAGTGGCCCGACGGCTTCGTCCTGGTGCAATCCGCCTCCCCGGAGCTGCCCTACCGCCAGTTCTATACCCTCCCCGACCAGCCCTTCTTCTGCGACGAACCCTGGATGGCCCCGCCCGGCACCCTCAACCACCTCGAACGCACCCCCGGCCTGCCGCCTGGGGCGGAAATCACCTGCTCCGTCCGCATCGCCGCCCGCCGCGCCTGATGCCCCCCGGCAGGATTTTTCCACACCGTGGAAAAAAACGGGCTTTTTTTCCACACAATGGAAAAAATGTTTCCACGGTGTGGAAAACTGCTCCGACCGCGCCCCCGGGGGCCGGTCTTGTTTCTTGTTTTTCCGCACCGGTGCGTTATCCTGCCGGGGTGCATTCGGACCAGAGCCATGTGACCGCGGACATCCTGATTGTCGGCGCCGGCCCGGCGGGGCTGGCCTGCGCCATCCGGTTGGCGCGCGCCGCGACCGAACCCCGCAGCATCATCGTGCTGGAAAAATCGGCGCACGTCGGCGGCCATCTGCTTTCCGGCGCTGTAATCCGCCCCGAGCCGCTGAAGCGACTGCTCACGCCCGATGAATTTGCCACCCTGCCGCTGGGTCCGGTGGTGGCGCGGGATTCTTTTCATGCCCTGACGCCCCGCTGCGCCTTCCGGCTGCCGTTTGTCCCGCCCAAAATGCGAATGAAAGGGCTGCCGCTCGTCTCGGCGTCTGCGCTCGGGCGCGCGCTGGGAAAAATCGCCGCCGACCTGGGCGTGGAAATCCTGACCGCCCAGACCGCCAGCGAAATCGTCTGGGATGGCGACCGCGTTGCCGGCGTGGTGAGCGACAACGAAAAGATCCTGGCCGCCACGACGGTCCTGGCCGAGGGCCCGGCGGGACTGCTGACGCGCGATCTGCTGGCGCGGCATCCGGAGCTGGGCGGAGCGAATCCCCAGACCTACGCCATTGGCTTGAAGGAACTGCTGGAGGTTCCGGAAAATCCGGAGGCCGCCGCGTCCGTGGCACATACCTTCGGCTATCCCCTCGGCCTGCACGTGTACGGCGGCGGATTCATCTACCACGTGGAGGCCACCCGCGTGGCCCTGGGCCTGGCCCTGGCCATTGACTACGCGGATCCGGCCGTGGATCCGCACGAGCGGTTCCGGCAATGGAAGCGCCACCCGTTCGTGCAGCGCCACATCGCCGGCGGCAAGGTCCTGGAATACGGCGCGCGTCTCGTGCCCGAGGGCGGCTGGCATTCGCTGTCCCGCTTCAACGCCCCGGGCGCGCTGGTCATCGGCGATGCGGCCGGCCTGGTGGACACGATGGAACTGAAGGGCCTGCACCTGGCGGTGGAATCCGGAATGGCCGCGGCGGAGGCCCTGTTGCGCGGCGAACCGATGCGCCCGCAAGACCTGCCCTCCCTCGCCAGCCTGCGCCGCACCGCGAATTATCGCGCCGCGTTCCGCGGCGGCTTGCCTCTGGGCATGGCCGCCGCCGGCCTGGCCTGGGTGACCGGCGGGCGCATCCCGTGGGGCCGCATTCCCCAGCGCAACGATCGCGACTCCCTCCGGCCGCGCCCGGGATTTTCCCCGGTGGCCCGAACGCCCGACAACGGCCCGCTCGATCTCGGACTGGATGCCGATTTATACCTGTCGCATCTGCGCATCCGCGAAGGTTCGCAGCACATCGCCATCGGGGACCCGGCCCCCTGCCGCGAATGCTTTGACCGTTATGCCGCGCCCTGCACGCGCTTCTGCCCCGCCGCCGTCTACGAAGCGGCGGACGAAAAAACCATCCGCATCCGCCCGGAAAACTGCGTGCAATGCCGCTGCTGCACCTTGAAATGCCCCTTCGACAACATCCGCTGGCAGACCCCGCTCCACGGCGTCGGCCCGGATTACCGCGAGCTGTGACCGATGGCCGGTCCGGCGGGTGCCTGGCTCAGGCCGGTTCCAGCAGCGACGAAATCAAGTCGCACACCAGCGGCGGAATGCCGGCCGCGGGGATGAATTCATCGAACGCGGCAGAGGCGTTGTCCGGCGCGCCCGGATCGAGCGGCCCATCCACCCAGGCGAAGGGCACCGGATCGGAGGTGTGCCCGCGCCGGGCAACCGGCGTGCGGTGGTCGGTGCAGACAATCAGCCGGTACGGATGACCGGCCGCTTCGAGGGCGGCCCAGACGGGCGCCACCACCTGCCGGTCGAAGTTCTCGATGGCCCGGACTTTCTCGGCGGCCAGGCCCTTGTGGCCGCATTCATCGGGCGCTTCCACGTGGACATACACGAAATCCGACCGCCGCAGGCAATCAATGGCCGCCCGGGCCTTGCCGGCGTAGTCGGTGTCGATCCAACCGGTGGCGCCCGGAACATGGATCACCTCCAGGCCGGCCAGCACAGCCAGGCCGCGGACGAGATCCACGGCGGTAATCACGCCGCCCTGCAGGCCGTAGCGCGCCGGATACGGCGGCAGCGACATGGCCTGGCCAAAGCCCCACAGCCAGATCTGGGTCGCCGGACGCCGGCCCCCCGCCACGCGGGCTTGATTGACCGGATGATCCGCGAACACTCTGCGGGACAGCTCCATCAATGCCCGAGCCTCGTCCTGGCGCGGGCCCCGGGGCAGATGGTCGGCCACGGACTTTCCGGAAATTTCATGCGGCGGAGTCAGGACCAGGCCGGTGGGCCCGTCCCGCCAGATCAGGAGGTGACGGTAGCTCACTCCGCCGTGGAATTGCAGTCCGTCGCGCGCAGCGGCGGCGTTGAGGGCGGCGATCAACTCATGGGCTTCGCCGTTGGAGATGTCGCCGGCGGAATAATCGAGCATCCGGCCGTCCTGGATGGTGACCAGGTTGGTCCGGTAGGCGACGTCGGCGGGATCGAGCGGGAGGCGCTGGCCGGCGGCTTCGATGGCCGCCCGGCCGGTGTAGTTTTCCCTGGCGTTGTAGCCCAGCAGGCCCATGTTGGCGACATCGCTGCCGGGGGCCAGTCCGGGGGGCACCGTATGGACCAGTTGGACGTGGCCGAGCGCCGCGGCGCGCCGGATGGCCGGAATGCCGGCCGCCTGCAGCGGGGTTCTGCCGCCCAGCTCCGCCACCGGTTCGTCGCCCATGCCATCGCCCACCAACACCGCGATTTTACGTTTTACGCTCATCGAAGCCCTACAACGTACCCGACACGCCCCCGAAAATCAACCGAAGCCCGCCTGCCTGGGGCTGTTCGGTTTTCGCAGCACGCGGCGCATGGCGCGTGTTGGGCTGGTTTCTTTCCGGTGGTTTCACCCCCCGAGTCCGCGCGGGACGGGAGCCCCGCGCTACGCGGTCTGTTCTCTGGCCTCTGTCAGCTGGCCCGGCTGTTCCCGGCTGTCCATTCCCGCGAGGGAATCGGGAACCAAGCGGGAACACGGGACACACAGGAAAACAGGAAAGGAGTTGGCGGGTGGTTGTTGACGCCCCCGGCTCGACAGGCCGGGGTTCGGTTTTTTGTCATTGTTCGGCCCAAATGGCCCGTCATTCATGACGTCTGCATGATCTCTTCGATAAAAAACTGTGTTTTCGCGGGAATCCTCTCATGTGGATAATATTTGGCCACCGCGTCCACCACTTGTGTTGCGGTGGTCAAGCCGAGATGCCGCACCAAAAAGCGCACATCGTCCGCGTCCGTGGTGTCATATCGCGCCGCCACACATTTCATCGCCAGCATGAAGTCGGCCGGAGGAACCCACACGCGCAGATTCGACCATTCCCGAAACAGGTTCCGAGCTGGCACATCGCTAAAAAAGCCTTTGGCGGCATCATTCAGCCAGTCATCCGGCAATCCCTTTTTCTGTGCAATGGATTTGGCTGCGTCGCGAATAATCCCTGTCGGCGCGAAAATGGCATCCACATCCCTCGTGCTTTCACGGGCATTGAACACCAGGCACATCACCGCCCCGCCACACAAACCGATTTCTCCAACAACCCCGCGCGTCTGCAGCTCGTCATTCAGGACAGCCAGCAAGTCCAAAATCTGCTGTTTATTCAACATGGTCACGCCCTGGCCAAAAAATTGCCCAGCACGAAGATGTTCCGCCGCCGAAAATACACCGGGGACTCCACCAAGGCCGCGGCCTTCAAATTCTCGATGCCCGACACAAACCAGGGGTGGGCCAGAGGCGGCACGTTCACAGCCCACGGGGGGGCCGCATCCTGACCACGTTCCGCGGCCAGCGCTTCCACCGTCGCCGCCGCCAAGGCCCGCAATCGGGGATCTCCCCGCGTAAATCCAGGCTCCACGCGGGCCGCGTCCAGATTCTGGCGAACGTCGTCAATGAACTGCTGAATCTGCAGTTTCCAGGAAACATCCATATCCGTAACTTTCCTGCCAATCAATATAGCACCCGGAATCTGCTTTTCCACGCTGATATTAACCGTGTATTTTACGCTTTTCGCAGTTGGCTGTATCGATCCCGACCCAAATGGCGTTCAGGCTCAGCGGATGCCGTGGGCCAGGGCGGCGATGCTGACGGTCTCCCACCCCGGCTGGGCGAGGCAGTGTTCCAGGATCAACGCGCTGGCGAAGGCATCGAAGAGCGCATCGTGCCAATCGCGGCCGGGGCAGAACTCCCGCACGCGGGCGACCAGCCCCATGGCCTCGCAGACATCGGACAGGGAATAGACGGCCAGATCGGGGCGGACGTGGCGGGCCAGTTTCAGGGTGTCGATCCAGGGTCCGAGCTGGTGCATCGGCGCCGCCCGCCGGAGGAATTTGCGTTCGGTGCCGACGTTGTGGGCGGCCAGCGGGCGGCCCTCCAGCCAGGGCCGCCAGACGGGCCACAAATCAGTGACGGCCGGCGCAACGGCCAGCACCTGGCGGATTTCCGCGTGGCGGCCCGGCGCATAGGGATTGAAGGGGCGACCGGCGGGCACGCGGAGGTAGCTTTCGTGATAGCGGCCGCTCACGATCCCTGCCTTCATTTCCACCATGCCCACCTGCCAGGGTTCGTCGGGGTGTCCGCGGACGGATCCGGTGGACTCGAAATCGACGACCGTCAGGATGGCCTCGCGCGCCTTCATGCCTGGGGCCGCGCGAGGGCGGCCTCCAGTTCGCCGAGCACCCGGCCGAATTCGGCAAAGGCTTCGTGCAGGACGGCAGGCTCGCGCAGATCCACCCCGGCCGCCGCCACCGCGTCAAGGGGGTCCTGGCTGCCGCCGGAACGCAGCAGGCCCAGATAGGCCTCCACCCCTTCCCCGCGGCGCAGGCGGCGTGCGAAAACCAGCGCCGCGCAGAAACTCGTGGCGTACTTGTAGACGTAGAAGTCGTAGTAGAAGTGCGGAATCCGGCACCACTCGTGGCCGATGGCCGGATGCGCGGCGAAGCCGGAGCCGTAATACTTTTTGTTTAAATCGTAATACTGCGCGCACAGGAATTCAGCGGTCAGGGGGGTGCCCGCTTCCTCCCAGCGGTGCAGGTCGCGCTCGAACTCGGCGAACATCGTCTGCCGGAAGACCGTGCCCTTGAAGGAATCGCACAGGTGATTGAGCAGGTGGGCGCGGATATCCGCGCCTTCCTCGCGCTCCAGCAGGTGATGCGTCAGGAGCAGTTCGTTGACGGTGGAAGCGATCTCCGCCAGGAAGATCGGATAGCGCGCGGTGCGGTGGGGCTGCGCGCGGTTCGCCAGCCACGAATGCAGCGAGTGCCCCAGCTCGTGCGCCAGCGTGAAGGCGTCGTCGAGCCGGTCGTGATGGTTCAACAACAGGTAGGGCGGACTGTCGTAGCAGCCACTGGAATAGGCCCCCGAGCGTTTGCCCTTGTTTTCCAGCCAGTCGATCCAGCGCGACGAGAACGCGGTCTGCAGCGCCGCGCCGTAGTCGGCGCCCAGCGGCGCGCAGGCGGCCAACACCCACTCGCGCGCTTCGGCCATCGGCACCTTCCGGGCGCACGCGGGCACCAGCGGCGCATAGAGGTCGTACATGTCCAGGTCGGCCAGGTTCAGCGCCCGCCGGCGCAGAGCCAGATAGCGGTGGAACAGGGGGAGCGCGGCGCGCACGGCCGCGATGAGCCCGTCATACACGGCCACGGGCACCTGATCGTCGAACAGCGCAGCCTCCAGGGCGGAAGGGAAATGGCGGACTTCGGCCAGGTAAACGTGGGCCTTCACCGTCGCCGCCAGCGTGGAGGCCAGGGTGTTCTTCCATTGTCCGTAGGTCGTCAGGAGCGTCTCGAAGGCCGCCCGGCGCACCCCGCGGTCCCCATGCTCCAGATAGATGCGGTACGTGCCTTCCGTCAGCGGCAACGGAGCCCCCTCCGGCCCCGGAATGTCCGGGAAGGAAAGGTCGGCATTCGTCAGAAGGCCATAGGTCTGTTCGGAGGCGGACAGCACCTCCGCGCCGCGGGCCAGCAGGGTTTCCTCCGCCGTGGACAGGACGTGCGGCTTGTTGCGCAGCACCTTCAACAGGGTCCGGCGGCAGTCTGCCAGCCGCGGGTCCGCCAGCCACGCGCGCAGCTCCTCTTCCGGATGCGCCAGCAGTTCCGGGGTGATCCAGGCGCATTGCGCGGCGATTTCGGCATAGCGGGCGCGGATGCGCGCCTCCCGGGCCTGCGGCTCGGCCTGGGCCGTGTCTTCATCGTGCCGGAGATGGGCGTAGGTGTGCAGCCGTTCCAGCAGCCGGTCGAGCTCGGTTTCGGCATCCATAAGACGCAGGACGGATTCCGCCGAAGTCAATTGGCCTTGCATCGCCAGGACCGGCGCGGCGACTTCGTCCAGCCGCGCGAAATCGGCCTCCCACACTTCGGGCGCGGCATACAGCGGGGAGAGGTCCCACGTCAGATCTTCGGGCAGGTCGCGGCGGGCGGGAACGGCGGAAGCAGTCGGTGTCGGATTCATGCGCCATACCCTCCACAAAACGAACCCGATCTTCAAGAACAGACATCTTCTCCTTTGGCATTCGTCAGCCCATGCCCTATGCTTGCGGGATGGGAAAAGCGCGCGGATTCATTCTGTGGCTGGCGGCCGTGGCGCTGCTGTTGCTGCTCACCGCCCACTTCACGCTGCGGCACGCCCTCAACACGCCGAAGTTCAAGGCGGCCGTCACGGGCTTTCTTGCCCGCACCACCGGCCGGACCGCGGACTATGAACGGATCGACTACTCGATCCGGCCTGTTTCCCTGATCGTGCGCAACGCCACGCTCACGGAACGGGATGCCGCCCAGCACTTCGCATCGGTGCGCGCCTTTTCCCTCGTCCTTGACTGGCGTCGCAAGGAGCTGGCCGCGCTGCGCCTGGAGCGCCCGACCCTGCGCATCCGGCAGCGCCCTGACGGCACGTTCAATATTTCGGACTGGTTTGCCGGACCGCCGCGGACGACTGAGGCCGGCGTCCCTGCCCCCGGGGCACCGCCAACGTCTGGCAGCGCCACTCCGCCCCCGGCATCCAGGCCAGCCGCGTCCCCGTCACCGTCTTTTTCCCTCCGCCGGGTGGAAATCCACGAGGCCCGGATTGAATTCCTGCGCGAAGCCGCCACGGAAGCCCGGCCGCCGTTTGTCGTGTCAAACCTGACTGCCCGGCTGCTTGATCCGGGGCAGGACAAGGCCCTGCGGCTTACCGGCAGCGCGCGCATCGGCCGCGCTTCCACGGTGCAGTTCGACCTGTCGGGTCCCGCCCCCCCCGCCTTCGTCGGGCGACCGGAAGCCTGGCCGCTGGCGCTGCAGGCGCAGCTCGACATCGGCGATTTCGCGGATATCCGGCCGTATTTGCCGCCAGGCGCCCGGCCGTTCCACAAGCTGTCGGCCAGGCTGCATGTGCAGGGCGCCCTGGCCGACCGGCTGGATGTGCGGCTGCATGGCCAGACCTCGCCCGCCTCCGCATCTCATCCGGCCGCGGCCCGCTTCGCGCTCGCCGGAGATGTCGTCTGGCCGGCACCCGAAATCCGTCATCCGTCCGGGGACGCCCTCCAGCCGGAGAACATGCCGCCCCATCCGGACCCCGGGAAATTGCCCGCCGGAACCATTACGCCGGCCCCCCGGTCGAGGTTGGCCGCGGCACTGAAAAATCTGCGGGCGTCGTTTTAACTGACCATTCCGGAACTGGTCCATGGCCCGCATCGCCTGGAGAACGGGTCCATCTCTCTCCGGCTGAGCGACGGCACGCTCGAAATCCCCGCCGCCGCCGGCTCGGTTCATGGCGGCACGATCACGGCACGGGGCCGCATTCCGCTGCTGGCCGGTCCGCCGGCTTGGCAGCTTGAATGCCTGACCGTGGAGGGGGTGGAGATCGGCCCGATGCTTGCCGCCGGGGATCCCGGACGTTTCGCGGGGGTCTCGGGAACGCTCCATGTGACCGGCAACGCGAAGGGCCATGCCCTTGCCAAAACCGGCATCCGCGCAGTGGAAGCCGATGCCCGGGTGCGCATTGACCACCTGCAAACCATCGGAACCGGCGGATCGCTGATGGACCAGGTCTGGCGGCAACTCGACCATCCTCTGCTATTGCGGCTGGTTCCGCGGTTGAATTCCAAGGTGGCGCAGGCCCGGCAGGCCGCCGGCAGCGTAACCACCTCCCGCTACGACGAGGCTGCCATGACCCTGTCCTTGCGCAATGGAACGGCCACGCTTTCGGAGGCGCGCCTGGCCATGCCGGGCTATCGCCTTGATCTGTCCGGCACCATCCGGCCCTGCGATGACCAGCTCGATCTGGCCGCCCGCTTGCTGGCTTCGCCCGCGGAGACGGCGTTGTTGACCGGCGGCCAGGATCTCTCGGCCTATCTGCCATATGAAAACGGAGGCCTCGCCATTCCCTTCTTCATCCGCAGTCCTCTGCAAGATCCCCAGATCCGGCCCGACCTGGATCGCCTGCTGCAAAACGCAGTGGGTGGAGCGACGGTCGAGGATTTGGGCTCCCAACTGATCAAGTCCCTCGGCGTCATTCTCAACAAACCCTGACGCTCCCGCTCCGGATCCGGCGCCATTTTCAGATTTGACGCCTTACGCCCCGGGGGCCTATTCTTCACGAATCGCACAGACGCAAAGCCTTTGGCTGAAGGAGCGCACGATGGAAGAACTCACCTTGGACCAGATCCCCCGGAAAATCCGCGATTTGTTTGAAAAAGCCGTGGCGGCCATCGAACGCGGCAATGTGGGCTATGGCACCGACATGCTGAAGCAGGTGATCGAGCTGGAACCCCGTTTCCGGCAGGCGCGCCGCACCTTGCGCATCGCCCAGGTCAAGGCCATGCTGGCCACCAAACCCTCCGCCATGACCCACCAGATGTCGTCCCTCAAGGGCATGTTCGCACTGATGGGGGCCCAGGGCAAACTCAAGAAAAACCCCAAGGCCGCCCTCGAAGGCGCCGAAAAGCTCCTGGCCATGGACCCGTTGAACCTGTCCTTCCTGAAGTTCTTCGCCCAGGCCGCCGAGGCCGCCGAAATGCCCGAAATCGCCGTCGAAACCCTTGAAATCGCCCGCCCCTACTACTCCAAGGATGTCGAATTCCTGCGGTTGCTGGCGCGCCTCTATATCGCCACAAACCAGCCCGGCGGCGCCAAGGATTGCTACGCCGCCGTCGCCGAGCTGCGCCCCGACGACCAGCTCGCCATCAAGAACCTCAAGGACGCCGCCGCCCTCGACACCATGAAGACCGGCGGCTGGAACGACATGAAAAGCGATTTCCGCGCCAAGCTCAAGGACAAGAAGGAATCGATCCTCCTCGAGCAGCAGGCCAAGTCCGTCAAGGGCGATGCCGATGTCGACTCGCTGATCGCCCAGCGGTTGCGGGACATCCAGCGTGAGCCGCAGAATATGAATTTCCGCCGCGCCCTCGCGGATCTGTACGTGCGCGCCGAGCGCTACGACGACGCCCTGCAGGCCCTCGACGAGGCGATCCAGGCCGCCGGCCGATCCGATCCGCAGATCGAACGCACCATCTCCGGCATCAAGGTGAAGAAAATCGACGCGGCCATCGTCGCGGCCCGCGAGGCCGGGGACGAAGCCGGCGCCGCCGCCCGGGAACAGGAAAAGGCGACGTTCATCTACGAGGACGCCCATACCATGGTCAAGCGCTACCCCAACGACCTGCAGTTCCGTTACGAACTCGGCTATCAGTATTATCTGCGCGAAAACTACAACGAAGCCATCGAAGAATTCCAGCTGGCCCAGCGCAATCCCCAGCGCCGCACCCTGGCCCTCTATTACCTCGCGCTCTGCTTCGCTCAGAAGGGCCAGGACGACATCGCCTTTGAGCAGCTCCAAAAGGCCGCCGCCGAACTCACCCTCATGGACGACACCAAGAAGGACGTCGTCTACCAGATGGGCCTGCTCGCGGAAAAAATGGGCCGCAAGGATGAGGCCATTGCGTTCTTCAAGGAAATCTACTCGGTGGACATCAAGTACCGCGACATCGCCCAGCGCATCGAATCGGCCTATCAGAAAAAATAGCTGTCCGCCGATGAAGCGCCGCCTGCCGCTGAAGATCTGGTGTTGGGCCGGCCTGGGGACCCTCCTGTGGTTCAGCGGCTGCGCGCAACGCCCCGCCGCGGACCCCGACCCCGATGGGCCGGTCTTTCCGCAGCCCGCCCCCGGCGAATTCTCCGTCATGACCTTCAACCTGAACCAGTACGCGCTGGTAGACCGCGACGACTTCCCCGAAACCCTCGAACCCAAGCCGCGCGAAGAGGCCGACATTCTCATCGATATCATTCGCGGGGTTGCACCCGACATTCTCGCCGTCCAGGAAATGGGCGATCCGGCCGCCTGGGCCGAATTCAAGTACCGCCTTCGCCAGGCGGGCCTGGAATACGGCCATGAGGAGTACCTGCGCCGGGGCCGCTCGGAGCTGAACATAGCCGTCCTTTCCCGCTTTCCCATCGTCAACCGCAACTCCCATGCCGACGACACCTACACCATCGGCCCCGCCCAGTTCCCCGTCATGCGCGGCATTATTGAAGTGGATATCCAGATCTCCCTGGAATACCGCTTCCGGCTCATGGTCGCACACTTGAAATCCAAGGTGTTCCACTCCTTCGGCCAGGCCGAAATGCGCCGCAACGAGGCCCGCCTCCTGAGCAATCACATCCGGGATTCCCTTGAGGAAGATCCCGACATCAACCTGCTGGTAGTGGGCGACCTGAACGACACGCCCCACTCCGCCCCCCTGCGGGAAATCCGGACCTACAAGGGCCAGACCCTGCTCCATGACCTGCGGCCGGCCGATCCGCTCGGAGACGCCTGGACCCACCGAGCGAACGACGACACCTGCCACCGCATCGACTACCTGCTGGTCAGCGACGGCATGCTGCCGGAGGTGGTGCCCGCCAAGACCTTTGCCGTACGCGCGCCCGGTCTCGCGCGGGCATCCGACCATCGGCCGCTGGTCGCCACCTTCTCGGCCGCCGAACGCCACCCCGAATCCGCCCCCGATCTCTCCAAGGACCTTCCGCCCGACGTGCCCCAGAACGATTAACCGCCCGAGGTCCAGCCATGACCCCATCCCAGCCCACCGCCATTTTGCTCGTGTCCTGTCCCGACCAGCGCGGCATCGTCGCCGCCCTGTCCGCCTTCATCACGCAACACAATGGCAATATCATCGCCCTCGACCAGTACGTGGACTCGGAGGAAAGCGCCTTCTTCGCCCGCATGGAATGGGAACTGGACGGATTCGCCTTCCCGCTGGAACAGTTCGCCGCCCGCTTCGAGCCCGTGGCCCGCCCGCGCCGGATCGAATGGCGGTTGCACCTTTCGGACCGTCGCCTCCGCATGGCCGTGATGGTCTCCCGGCAGGCCCATTGCCTGTATGACATCCTGGCCCGCTGGGAAAGCGGGGAATGGCCCATCGAGCTGTCCCTGGTCCTCTCCAACCACGACGACCACCGCGGACTCGTCGAACGCCATGGCCTGCCGTTCCACCACATCCCCGTCGAGGCCGCCACCAAAGCCGAGGCCGAGGACCGGCAGATCGCGCTGTTGAAGCAGGCCAACGTGGATTTCATCGTCCTCGCCCGCTACATGCAGATCCTGGGGCCCAGCTTCGTGCAGACCTTCCCGATGCGCATCCTCAACATCCACCACTCGTTCCTGCCCGCTTTTGCGGGCGCCCATCCCTATCGCGCCGCCCACGACCGCGGTGTCAAGATCATCGGCGCCACCGCCCATTTCGTCACCGAAAAACTCGATGAAGGGCCCATCATCGAACAGGACGTCATCCGCGTTTCCCACCGCCAGGGCGTGGACGATCTCGTACGGCTCGGACGTGACCTCGAAAAAATCGTCCTGTCCCGGGCCATCTACTGGCACGTCCATCACCGCATCCTCGTCTACAAAAACCGCACCGTCGTCTTCAGTTGACCCACCCCTGCCCGCGGCGCGCCCAACGGGCGCGCCTACAGTTATCGGTTTTGCTGTAGCCGCCCACGTTGGGGGCGGCTGTCAAAAATAGTACTTCCCGTACAGAAAGAACAAATCCGGCACCCCGATTCCCATGCCGGTGGCTTCGTCGTTCCAGCTCGTGAATTCCCCGCTCGCGTTTCCCATGCCCACGTCCGCGCCAAGGATCAAATCCAAATCCTCCCACACCGACCATGACAGCGTCGCGAATTCGCGCAAGCTTCCGTCGTGGAGGTTGGCGAGCGTCGTGGCTTGGAACGTCAGGAGCGCATTGGGCTGGACGCGGAAGGTGCCGCCGAGATAATCCCGCCCGATGTTGTAGGCGATGCCGCGCTCGAACACGCGCCGCACGGAACTTTCCATGCGCCGCACCGCATAGTCGGCCGCGTCGTTCTCCCCCAGCCCGTTGTAAAAGTACTCCAAGGCAACATAGGGATTCCAAGCCGCCGCAAAGGCATAATCAACTCCCAGCAGCCCGCGGAAATAGTCGCGCTGGTCCTTCTCGTCCACCCAGGTCTGCAACGCCTCGCCGTGGAACCCCGCGTCAAACAAATTGCCGGCGAAATCCCCGCCCAGCACCATATCCGACTGCACCACCCCGGCACAAAGATGCAGGTCGTATTCACCCCAATGCGTGCCCAGCCGTGCCGCCAGTGAGGAATCGTCCCCGTTGGCCGTCCAGTGGTCTTCCACGTCCAGCGGTTCGCCGACCAGATCCAGGGAGAGGTTTTCGAGCGGCTGCAGGATCAAGCGCACGACATCCACGCCGACTTTTTCCTCACGATCAATTTCCGTCGGCGAAAACGCCGTGAACAAATCCATCGGGCTCCAGATCAGCCCGGCACCCCAGCTCACCGCCTGCCGGCCGATCGTCAACTGAATGCGATGGTCCGGCTCCAACCGCAACCAGAGACGGTCCAAGCCGTGCGTCAGCGTGGCGGAATCCTCGGCGATAATTTCATCCTCCAAATCCATGAAACGCGGCCGCGCCGGCAAATTGGCAACCTCCGCCAGTTCCCGGCGCAGCTTCACCGTGTCGCCCCAATGCAGAACCGCCTCGTAGTGCGCGCCAACGGCAATTTTGTCGGACGGCGAGTACTGGACCTTCAGCCGCACGCGCTCCACGTCGTCGAACAGATAATCGTCGTCCCAGAGGCCCAGCCGCCGATAACTGTCCTCCACGTCGGTGGCCGACAAAAACGATTTCCAGTAGCCCGTGAATTCCAGGGGTTCCGCAAACACCGAAGCGCCCCACAAGGCAAGACTGAGGACTGCCGCCCGCCTCATCATGCGCTCGCGGGCCTCCGCTCATCCGAGGCCACCAGGCCATCGTGCAGCCGGATCAGGCGGCGGGAATAATCCATCACCATCGGATCGTGCGTGGAGAACACGAAGGTCATGTTCTCCGCGCGGTTCAGCTCCCGCATCAGGTCGAGCAGCTTGGCCCCGGTCTCCGAGTCGAGGTTCGCCGTCGGCTCGTCTGCCAGCACCAGCCGCGGCCGCGTGACGATAGCGCGCGCGACGGCCACGCGCTGCTGCTGCCCGCCGGAAAGCGTCGGCGGCCGGCGATTTTCAAGCCCCTGCAGGCCGACGCGGCCAAGCAGTTCCATGGCCCGCCTGCGCCGTTCACCCGCGGGCACGCCCTGCAGCAGCATGGTGAATTCGACGTTTTCCCGCGCAGTCAGCACCGGAATCAGGTTGTACGACTGGAAGACGAACCCGATCTTGTGCAGACGCAGCCGACTGAGATCGGCGCAGCGCATTCCCGAAATCTCCTCGCCGTCCACGCGCACCTCGCCGGCCGTCGCACTGTCCAGCCCGCTCACGATGTTGAGTAGCGTTGTCTTGCCGGAACCCGACGGGCCGGCCACGGCAATGAACTCGCCCTCGCCGATCTGCAGGTCCACCCCGCGCAGGGCGTGGACGTCCGTCCGTCCCTCGCGGTAGTCCTTGACCAGCCCTTTTGCCTCCACGATCGTCATGCTGCACCTCTTTACCTATCCCGCCTGCCGCAGCGCCGCCACCGGGACAAGCCGGGACGCCCGCCACGCCGGCAGCAGCGAAAATAAAATCGAAATCGAAAAGGTGCCGACCATCGCGGACATCACGTCCCCAGACACCAGCACCGGCCGGATGACGTGCGCCATGCCGAACAAATCCAACCCCTCCGCGAACGCGCTCAGGTCAATGCCCTGCGCGTGATACCAGCCCACCAACGCGCCGCCCGCCGCCAGACCGGCGACCACCGCCACCACCGCAATGAAACATGATTCCAGCAGGATCAACAGCATCAGGCGCCCCCGGGTCATACCCACGGCCATCAACACGCCGATCTCGTGCGTGCGCTCGCCAATGGATATCATCAGCGTATTCACAATGCCGAACGCCATTGCGAGATAGAAAATGGCGTAATAGATCCACGTATATTGATCCATCATCTTGAGCGATTCGCTCACGTACAAGAGACGCTGCCGCCATGTCACCACATCGAGATCCGGATCGTCCAGCCGCGCCGCTAAATCACCGGCAACGGCTTCGCTCTGCTCGATATCGTGGAGGAGGATGGTGATTTCGGTGATGCGTTGGCCGAGGTTCAGCATCTGCTGAGCCTCGGCCAGCGTGACATAGACGTTGCCCTCGTTGAACGCCCCGTTGCCGACGTCGAAGATACCCGCCACCCGGAATGCGCCCGTGCCGATCTCGCCGCCGAGCTGCTGCGACATCAATACCACCTTCTTGCCCAGGCCCTTCTTGATCTTTTCCGACAAATCCTTGCCCAGCAGGATTTCGCCTTGGACCGCGCCGGACAGCGAATGCCCCGCGGCCAACATCCGGCACGCGGTTGACACCTCCAGTTCGCGGACCGGATCGGTTCCGATGATGGTTACCACGAGGGAATGCTCCGGCGTGGAGAGCAGCCCCTGCACGGCGACGCGCGCGACCCAGCTCTTCACGCGCGGATCACCCGCCAGTACCGACAGAATGCGTTCCGAAGGCTCGAAGCTGTTTTCGATCACCGGGTTGTCGTTGTAGCCCTTGGCGAGGATTTTGACATGGCCCTCATAGGTGTTGACGGAGTCGGCCACCAGTTGACGAATCCAGCCGTTGACGAACGCCATCGAAAAGAGGATGCCCACCAGCCCCGCCGCCATCGCGCACAACAGGATGACGGTCCGGCGCGGGTTGCGCCACAGGTTCAGCCACGCCATCTTGAGGAGCGTCTTCACGTCCGCCGCAAGGCCTCCACCGGTCGGATACGCGCCGCCTTGAGCGCGGGATAGATGGCCACCGCCAGCGAAATTACCAACACAATGCCCCCTGCCCACGCGAACACCAACGGCTCGAGCTGTGGATGGATGATGGAACTCATGCCATACTTGGCCGTCAATTCCTCGTTGATCCCGAAGTCAATACCCTTGACCTGATAGTACCAAGTGATCGGCAGCCCACCCGCCAGGCCGGCCAGAATCCCCAGCCCCACCAGCAGGACCGATTCGAGATAAACCATCCGCGACAGGCGCCGCGGCGGCATCCCCAGCGCCAGTAGCACTCCCAGCTCGTGGATGCGCTCCATGTACGCCATCAAAAAAGTGTTGGCAATGCCGAACCCGACCACCAGCACCAGCGCTGCATACATGATCAGCCCGCTGTTCCAATCAATCTTGATGCCCTGCTCCACGCCCGGCATCAGCGTCGGCCAGCCCAGCACCGCGGTATCGTGTCTCCCGATTTCGTCGAGCGCGGCGCGGATCCGCACCTCGGATTCCAGCCTTCGGCGCTCGCTGTCCAGTAGGACGGCGATTTCGGTGACATCGCCCGCCATGGAAAACGCCTCCTGCACCGTCGCGATATTCGCCGCCAGCGCGGAACGGTCCAGCTCGCCCATGCCCAATTTGAACAGGCCGCGCACGATCAGCTTGCCCGCCGCCATGGAGCCATCGGCCCCTTGCCCGATGAACACGATTTTGTCGCCCACCGCCGCACCGAGATTCTTCGCCAGCGTCTGCCCCAGCAAAACACCATCGCGGTCTCCGGGCTCGAGGAACGCGCCCTCCCGGACCACGCTTGCCAACGTGGAGACGCTTTTTTCGCGTTCCGGCTCGATGCCGAGCACGGCCGCGCCGAAGGTGTGTTCCCCCTTGCTTACGAGCGCGGCCGTCGTCACCCGCGGCGCCGCCCCGGTGACGTGCGGCAGCTTGTCCACCACCTCCAACAGCCCCGCCGGATCGAGCTTTTCCGACAGTAACCGTTCCGGGAAGTGGCCTTCCTTCTGGATCTGAAAGTGTCCCGTCTGGACGCGCACCGTGTTCTGGATCATGTCCACATATTGGCCGCGTTGGAGTGCCATCGAGAACACCAGCAGGCCGAACGCGAAACCGATTGCCAGCGCGGAAAGGATAGACCGCCGCTTGTTGCGGCCGATGTTCCGCCATGCCGTCTTCAGCAGCATCATCCGTTCCGCCTAGCGCCTCAGGTTCTGCACCGTGAACGTGTCCGGCTTCAGGTCCGGTTGGAAGGTCAGCGCCCCGTAGCGGATTTCGGTCTGGTGCCCCGGCCGCGACCGGTCGTGCATCGTCGCCCGCAGCGCCAGCCGCCGCCCCTCCACCTCGGCGAAATCCGCCGTTTCGTAGTATTTCACCAGCGCCCCGTCCTCGTCGAAGTAGTCCACGCGGACGGGGATGAAATCCTCCTTCCGGATTTTCAGGTCCACGCGACCCCAAACCACCGGCGCATCCGGCTTCGGCCGCGCCGCCACCACCCAGTACGCCACGCTGTCTTCCTCCGGTTCGGAGCTGATCTCATGGTCGTAGTCCACCACGATGCTGTCCGCCCGCACCATGTCGTCGTTCGTGAAATCGCTGCCCAGCCACGACTGCAACATCATCGACGGCGGAATCTTGATGACGCGGTCGATGGCCGGCGCGTATTGCCACGCCTCGCGCCCCTTCTTCAGGAACGTCACACCCTGCTCTTTCGGCGGCGAGAGCACGCGAATGAACGACTCCTTGGTGCCGCGCGTCCACGCCTCCATCGAGACCGTTCTCGACCATTTCGGGCGCGTGACCGTCATCGTCAGCTTACAGTAGCTCTCCTCCCCCCGCAGCAGATCGTCACACCGTCGCACGATCTCCGTCGCCGTCAATTCCTCCCCCCGCGCGGAGGCGCAAACCAGCCCCGCCACCAAAAGCCCAATTAGTCGCCGCCTAATGCCGCGCCTCTTCATGGCGCACAGACTACCCGAGTTTTCCACGCTATGGAAATAAGTTTTCCACACCATGGAAAACGGGAAGGCAGCGGCATCCCGGGCCGAAAACTACCGGGTGATGACACGGTAATAGGAAGAGGGTGCGCCATGGTTGGTCGCGCTCCAGACATGGTTCGACACGCCTACTGGCAAGGTTTCGACCTCCGCCCAATTTGTATCGGCGGCGGATCCAGACTGCTGCACGGCGTTCGTGGCGTAGATCGGCAGCGAGGAAATCGTCAGGTGCACCTGTCCGGTCGCCACCTCCACGTCGTCGATGCGTACCGGCTCGGCGAGGATTTGCATGCAGCCATAAGAAGTGTTGCCGGCATCGTAGCGGGCGGTCAATTGCCGGCCGGTCACAGTTCCGTAATAGTATTGCCCGGCGGTCCCGGCTATTCCCTGGGTCACGCCGCTGCCCCAGCTCCAATAATCGACTCCGTTGATGCCCCAGCCGCCGACCTGCGCGGAAAACCCCACGTAGATGTCCTTGGGCACTTGAAGCCGCATGTCGAAATCATACGTCGACACATCGAACTCGTTGGCGGCGGGGATGCTCGTGAATGCCGTTTCGTGGATGGGCGGACGGTTCAAGGCATCGAAAACCCACAGTTTGCAGGTCTGCGTCCCCGCGATGGCCAAGCGCATGCGTATCTTGCTGACGAAGGCGGCGGTCTCGAAATGGACGTCGTCCGCCAGGATATTCACGTCCCAGGCGCCGACCACTTCGCCGGCGACTTCCGGAACCTCGTAGATCGACGCGGCGAAGGCCGGCGTAGCCAGTAAAGCCGCTAGAATTCCAATCAGCCGCCTCATGCCGCCTTGCCTTCTCATGGCGACCAAACTACCCGAGTTTTCCACGCAATGGAAAGAGTGTTTCCACGGCATGGACAAAGACGGGCGACTATTCCACGCGGTTCAGCACGCCATGGAACGCCAGCGCAGGCTGGCCCGCGGCCCGGAACCGCGTGAATTCCACTTGCAGGCGGTCGGGCGTCAGAATCTTGAACGCGAACTGCGCGCCGGCCTTCACGAGGATGCCCGACGTCCCGTCCGGATGCAGGCTGCCGACCATCGGATCCCGCACGGATTCCGCGCCGGGCTTGCCGGTGACGGGATCGAGCAGATGCCACACGTTGTCGGCCCAGAGCAGGGCGCCGTCCTGCTTCGTAAATTCCAGGCGGCACGGTCCGGTGACCGCGCCGTCGGCTTCCGGATGGCGGCAGATCCCCTCCCACGCGCCCGCCAGCGCGGGCGGGTTCGCGGCCTCCGCCAGTTCGGCAAGTCCGTCCCGCTGGAGCATCACGTAAAACGCCGTGGATTTCTCGAGGGTGCCGCCCACGCGCGCGAATTCCACCGCCAGCCGGTTTTCGTCCAGCACGCGGAAAGCAAAGCGGGCGTCGGGCTTGACCAACACGCCACGCTTTCCGTCCGGCCCGAAGGCACCGACCAGCCGATCCTTGACGACCGTGTCGCCGGGCTTGCCGGTGGCCGGATCAAGCGGATGCCACACGTCGTCTACCCAGAGGCACTCGGCGTCTTGCCGCAATATGTCCCACTGGAATACGTCGTCCATCGGGCCTGCTACCGTTGGATAGCGGTAGGCGCCGCGCCAAGTGCCGGTCAGGTCTGGAATCTCCGCCTCTTTCTCCGCAGGGACGCGATGCAGGACGGCCGTGAACGCGGAGGGGTTGTCCTGTCTGATGGCGACAAGTTCCATCTCCATGCGGTTCTCGTCCAGAAGGCGGAAGGCGAAGCGGGCGTCTTCCTTCGCGAGCACGCCGCCGGTGCCGTCGGGATTCACGCTGCCCAGCAGGGAATCCCGCTGGTAGGTGGCGGGAACCGAACCATCGGGGTTCGTCGGATGCCACACGTCGTAGGCCCAAAGCAGCTCGCCGTCCTGCCGCGCGATCTCGATCCGGAAATCCGATTCCATCCGCTGGTCCCCGCGGATTTCGCTTGACCGGCCCTCCCACGTGCCGACGAGATTCGGCGGCATCCCCCCCTCCCCGCAGGTGGCAAAGGGCTGGAGTAACAAACTCGCCAGGAACATAAACCCCAGGACCCTTTTCTGTCCTCCCGCCGCCCATTGCATCGTCGCGCTCATGGTTGCCTCCTCATGTTCCGTGTCTTCTTTCAGTGAAGAGATTAGCACAAGACTTGGCGGCGCGGAATACTTATTGAACGATTCCCGAACGCCGGTTGTGTTTCCTGGAAAACAGTGCCAAGATTTAACCCATGAAGCCGCAACGAGAGTCAGCATCATGGGGAGCCGCCATCGCGGGTGTGCTGGCGTTGGCGCTATCGGCATGCGCGCACAAGGCGCCCATGTCCCTCTCCGGCTCCGCCGCGACGGTCATTGCCCAAGCCGCCCAAACCCGGGCGGAACGGATGGATGTAATAGCAGCCAAACGGGACCTTCCCATTCCCCGCGATTTCCGGCGGCTCATGAAGGCGGCGGTCAACACCAATTGGCCCGCCGTCTCCAACGCCTACGCGCGCATCTGGCCGCACAGCCACCAGTATGAAAACACCCGGCCCGATCCGCGCATCACGACCGAACTGTGGAATCCCGTCCACGAAACGTACTGGATCGCCTATTACTTTGCCGAAGGCTGGAGCCCGGAGTTGGCGCAGAACTACGCCTCCGCCTTGCTCGAAAACCTTCCCTCCAACAGCGTCTTCTTTGCGGGCACGGATGCTTCCCGTTTTGTCGCCGCGCCCCTGGCCGAAAACGGCCTGCGGCCGGATCTCTTCTTCATTTCGCCCAACGCGCTGGCAGACAGCCTGTACATGGATTACATGGAAGACCTCTACGGAGCGCGGCTGTGGATTCCCAATCCGGACGAACGCAGCGCGGCTTTTCAACGTCTCATTGCCGAAGTGAAATCCGGCCGCTATGCCACGCCTTATATCCAAATCGAGGATTCAACATTCCCAATCGTGGGCATCGAAGGCATTGGCGAAATCAATGCGGTGTTGATTGAAGACATTCTGGGAAACAATCAATCCAAACACTCGTTCTTCCTCGACGAAGGATTCCCCCA
>JAAZBB010000018.1 GCA_012514035.1 Lentisphaerota bacterium
ATCTGACTACGGATCAGAAGGTTACAGGTTCGACTCCTGTCAGGTACGCCACTTCCCCGAGAACGCGGGGAAATGCCAGCGCGGCATTCAGGCGACACGCCCGGCATGCATGGGGACGGGGAAAGGATGTGACATGAAGAATGTGGCGAGGCGCGCTTTGACCATGGCGGCATGTGCTGTGCTACTGGTGTCGTGTGGAGACGACAATAACGATCCCGCGCCGGCTGAGATCAACGGGCCGGCCATTCTACGGGTCAGCAACGAAACCCGGTTTGTCCAAGAGGTCACGTTCGATGGCAGTTACATCGGGGATGTGGCGGGCGAAACCAGCCGGGATTGGCAGGTGCCGGCCGGAATCCATACCGTCAATATCCACGACACGGATGCCGAACGCTACACCATGACGGGCGAGTTTTATGCAGGTGTGGTCACGCAAGTCCGGTTCGGGCTTCCTGCGCCGGGCGGGTCCAGCGATTGACCGATTCTGCTAGGGGTGGAATGTCACCCGGTAAAACACCTCGGGGAGTCCCGCCAGGTGATAAATGGTCAGGGTCCCGTTCGACACCTCGTACTGTCCGGTCGGTAGCGGGACAAAGTTCCAGCCGCCATCGATGACAGCCGTCGCATATTCAACCGTTCCGCTTGAATAACCGAGCGGCAAGTTGAAGGAAAGGGAATCCGCCAGGAACAGAACTTCATCCTCCGCGCCGATCGCTGGCCGCAAGGTCCAGCTGGCGTAGAGGGAATGCGCGGTGGTCAAATACGGCACCAGGGTGTCGGCGTATACCCGGGAGCCCTGGGCGTTCTTCTTCGTCCACCAGCCGGCGAAGACGTATCCGTTACGGGTCGCGGCGGGCAGAACATCATAAGGGTTGCCGACGTCATAGGTGCGGCTGGCGAAAGAGAGGGTTCCTCCCAGGGGATAAAAGGCGGCAACACTTGTCCAGAGGGTCTTGGGAGCGGGATAGGAATTCCACCCGGTGCGGTTGGCGCAGTAGTACGCCAGCGGCCATTCGGGGTTGATCTCGTCGAACATCGGACAGTGACCCTTGAAATACAGAGGTCCGGTCAGTCCGTTGAATGCGGCAGCCCCGACGGCGGTGACCGTGGGGGGGAGCATGAGCATGGCCAGCCCCGAGCAATTCTCAAAGGCGCGGATTCCGATCCGGATCACGCCGGCGCCCATGTCCACGGCAGACAAATTGGCGCATCCACTGAAGGCATAGTCCCCAATGATCGCCAGACTGTTGGGCATGGATGCGGTGGCAAGGCCCAGGCAGGAGCGAAAGGCATAATTATCGATTTCGGCCACGCCCGGTGGAATCGAGTAGGGTCCGGTCCTTCCGGCGGGGAATTGGATCAGTTTCGTCATGGTCTTGTTGAAGAGCACGCCGTCCAGACTGGAATAGGAGGGATTCTCCCCCGCGACTATGATGTTTTCCAGGCCGGAACAACCGTCCAGGGCCAGGCCTCCAATTGTGGTCACGCTGGCGGGAAGCGAGAGGGTATTGAGGCGGTGGCAGCCGATGAAGGCATAGGATCCAATGGATGTTACGCCTTGACCGAGGGTGAGATTCGTCAAGCCGGTACATCCGCCGAGGGCGCGATCGCCAATCGCTATGACACTGTCTGGAATCGTCAGTTCCGACAATCCAGAGCACCCGTAAAACGCATAGTTGCCGAGCGTGACGAGGCCGTTGCCCAGAGACGCGCTGACCAGATTCGAACAACCGGCAAAACCATAAGCGCCAACCCTGTTGAGGGTGTTCGGAAGGACTATTTCGGTCAACCCGGTGCAACCCGCAAAAGCAAAGTCACCGAGACCGGTCAACCCATCTGGAAAGCTGACCCCGCTCAGATTGGCGCAGTTGTTGAAGGCATAGCTGGCGATGCTGGTGATGCCATCCGGGATGGTGTAGGGGCCTGAACGATCCGGCCGATATCGGATCAGAACCGTTCCGGATTGATTGATCAACACACCATCCACACTGCGATAGGCGGAGTTGCCGGGGGCTGTTGTCAAATTGGCCAGACGCGGGCAGTTGTCAAACGCCCGGATTCCGATCGTGCGAATACTGGCGGGCAGGACCACGTCGGTAAGGTTTTCGCACCCGTAAAAGGCATAGCTGCCAATGGACGTGATGCCGGTGCCTAATGTGAGATTTGCCAGGCCGGTGCACGCATTGAAGGCGTAAGTGTCAATGGAAACGACGCTGTCCGGAATCACCACGGAGGTCAGGCCGATGCAGCCCGAAAAGGCGTAGCTGCCGATGGTGTTCACGGCGATGCCCAGGACGAGGCTGGTCAGACCGGTGCAGTTGGCAAAGGCGTAGCTGCCGATGGTGCTTACGCTGTCGGGAAGGACGATGCTGGTCAAACCGGTGCAACCGGTGAAAGCGTAGTTGCCGATGGTGGTCAGACTCTCTGAAAATGCCACTTCGGTCAGGCCGGTGCATCCCTGGAAGGCATAATCTTCAACAGAAAGAACGCCCTCAGGCATCTCGTAGGCTCCGCTGCGGCCGCGAGGGAATTGAATGAGCGCGGTCGCGGCCCGATTGAAGAGTACGCCTTCCACGCTGGCATACGCCGGATTCTCGGCGGCAACGGAAATGGCGGAAAGTCCGGAGCAGGCATCGAAGGCACGGGCCTGAATCGAGATGACGCTGGCGGGAATCGTTACCCCGGTCAGTCCCGAGCAATTGTAGAAGGCATAGCTTTCGATGGTGGTGATGCGACTGCCCAGCGTAAGGCTGCTCAGGCCGGAGCAGGCATTGAAGGCATAACTGCCAATTGTGATCACATGGTCAGGAATAATCAGCTCCGCCAGCTGGTTGCATCCGCTGAAGGCATAGTTCCCGATGGCGGCAACTCCGGCCCCCAGGGTGAGGCTGGCGAGGCCGGTGCAACCGTTAAACGCATAGCTGTCGATCCAAGTCACACGGTCGGGGATCACCACACTCGTCAAGCCGGTGCATCCGTTGAAAGCCCGGCTGCCAATCGAGACGAGACCATCAGGCAACTCCACATGGGTCAAGCCGGTGCGCCCGTTGAAGGCATAGTCGGCGATGGTGGTGACGCCGGCAGGAATGACGCATGAGCCGGTCTTTCCTCCGGGGCATTGAATCAACGTGGTTCCGGACTGGTTGAGCAGGAGCCCGTCGGTGCTTGAATATGCGGGGTTGTCCACAGCCACATTGATTGCGGCCAGCCGGGAACAGCCGTCGAAGACCCGATCCTGGATCACCGTCACACTGGCCGGCAGAAAAACGGACTCCAGATTGGTGCAAGAGAGAAACGCATAGCTGCCGAGCGTGGTAACCCCGTTGCCAACCACAACGGCGGTCAGGCTGGAGCAGCCGGTGAATGCATAACTGCCGATGGAAGTGACCCCGTGGCCGATCGTGAGGCTCGAGAGGCGGATGCAGCCGTAGAAGGCCCGGCTGCCGATTGTGGTGACCGTGTCGGGGATGTCGGCATCGGTCAATCCGGTGCACCCGTAGAACGCGTAGCTGCCGATGTTCAGGAGTCCAGGAGGGAACACGATGCCCGTCAGACGGGTGCGGCCGTTGAAGGCATAATCTGCAATCGTGTTCACGCCGGCGGGAATCGTGAATGGGCCTTCCCGGGCGGCGGGATAATCCAGGAGCACGGTCCGGTCCTGATTGTACAGCACGCCTTCCACGCTGACGTAGGCGGGATTGTCTTCGGCAATGTCCAAGGCGGCCAATTGTGGACAACTGGCAAAAGCCCGATCCTGAATTGACAGGACACTCGCGGGGATTTCGACGCTTGTTAATTCGGTGCATCCGGAAAAGGCCTGGCCCTGAATGGTGACGATGCCATCGTGCAGGATGAGTCCAGTCAACGCCGAACATCCGCTGAACGCATAGCTGCCGATCGTCATGACGCTGCCGGGGATCTCCAGGTTCACCAGGCCGCTGCAGCCGCTGAAACTCCGGCTGCCGATGGTCACCAGGCCGGTGCCCAGTCTAAGGTTCCTCAGATTGCTGCACCCGTTGAAGGCATACGTATCGATCGAGGTTACGCCATTGGGAATCTCCAGGCTGGTCAGGCCGGTGCATCCGGAAAACGCATAGCTGCCGATCATGATCAGGCTGTCTGGAAGAGCGATGGCGGTCAGCCGGTTGCAGCCGTTGAACGCATAGGCCTCAATGGAGGAAACCCCTGCAGGCACGGCATACGGGCCGGATTTGCCGCTTGGATAAACCAGCAGCGTGGTACGGGTCTGGTCGAACAGGACGCCGTCCACGCTGGAATAAGTAGAATTTTCAGCGGTCACAAACAGGCCTGTCAGTTCGGTGCAGCCGTCAAAGGCGCGGGTTTGGATCGCGGTTACGCTGGCGGGAATGTCTACCGTGGTCAGGCCAGTGCACCCATAGAACGCATAGGAGCCAATCGTGGCGACGCCAGAGCCCAAGTGGAGGCTTGTCAGGCCGGAGCAACTCTGAAAAGCCCGGCTTCCGATGGTGATCACGCTGTCGGGTATTGTCATCGCGGTGATTCCCGAGCATCCGCTGAACGCATAGTTGCCAAGGCTGGCCAGACGATTGCCCAACGTGATCTGTCTCAAGCCGGTGCAGGCATTGAAGGCGTTATCGCCCAGTGTGGTCACTTCGTCCGGCACGACCAGATCCGTTAAGTTGATGCAGCCGCTGAACGCATAGGTCCCCACGCTGTTGAGACTGCCGGGGAGGACAATGCCGGTCAAACCGGCGCAGGAGTTGAAGGCATAGTTTGCGATGGAGACAACACCTTCGGGAACAACGCAGGAACCGTTCCGGTTGCCGGGGTATTGGAGCAGCACCGTCTGATCTTTATCATACAGCACTCCGTTCATGCCGGAATAAGCAGAATTGTCGTCCGCAACAGAAATCTCCACCAAACCCGAACACGCGTAGAAGGCGCGATCCTGCAGTGAGGTCACGCTGGCGGGGATCTCCACGGTTGTCAGGCCCGTGCACCCGTAGAACGCTAAGCTGCCGATGGTGGCCAGGCCTTGGCCCAGGGTGACGTCCAGCAGGCCGGAGCAGCCTTGAAATGCCCGGCTGCCCACTGTGATCACGCTGTCGGGAACTTCAAGACTTGTCAGGCTCGAGCAACCGGAAAACGCATAGCTGCCAATGGCGGTCAGGCCCTGGCCCAATGTCAGGTCTTGAAGATTGGCGCAGGCATTGAAGGCATAGGCTCCCAGCGCGGTCACGTTGTCGGGAATGGCCACCGCCGTCAGGGTGGTGCATCCGTTGAAGGCATAGCTGCCGATGTTGGTCACGCTGCCGGGAATCGTTACCGCGGTTAAACCGGATCGACCATTGAACGCGTAACTCTCAATGCTGATTACGCCATCGGGGATGGTGTACGGGCCATTCCGGTTGGCCGGATATTGGATGAGCGCGGTTTTCGCCTGGTCAAACAGCACGCCGTCCTGGCTGGCAAAGGTCGCATTGCCAGGGTCAACACTGAGCTCCGTCAGGCGGGGGCAATTTTCGAAAGCCCGGCTGCCGATATTGGTCACACTGGCGGGAATGGTCATGTGCGTCAAGTTGCCGCAGCCGTTGAAGGCCAGGGTGCCGATGGCCCCCAGGCCGTTTCCCAGGGTGATGTCCGCGGCTGCTGCGCAGCCGCTGAACACATAACCGCCAAGTGTAACCACGCTGTCGGGGATGACGATGCTTGTCAGCCCGCTGCAGCCGCTGAAGGCATAGCTGCCAATGGCGGCCACGTTGTTGCCCAAGGCGAGGGACCTCAAACCCAAGCACCCGCTGAAAGCGTAATTACCGATGGTGATGACACTGTCCGGGATCTCCAGGCTGGTCAAGGTGCTGCAGCCGTTGAAGGCGTAATGGCCGATGTCCGTGACGCTGGCCGGGATGGAGATGGCCGTCAGGCGTGTGCGGCCGTTGAAGGCGTAGGCGTCAACGGTCGCCACCCCGAAAGGGATGGCGAAATCGCCTTCCCGACCGCCGGGATACTGGATCAGGACCGACCCATTGTGATTGTACAGCACTCCGGCCTGGCTGGAATATGCCAAATTCCCCGCCTCCACATTCAGGGTGACCAGCGCGGAACAGGCGTCAAAAGCCCGCGCGCCGATGTTGGTGACCCCGGCGGGAATGGTGAGGCTCTGCAGCATGTCGCAGCCTTGGCACGCAAAACTGCCAATCCGGCCGAGGTTGCTCCCGAGTTGCAGGTCCATCAACGCTGCGCACCCGCTGAACGCATAATTGCCAATCGTGATGACGCCATCGGGAAGCGTGATGCGGGTCAAAGCCGTGCAGCTTTGGAACGCGCGGTCTTGTATGGTCGTGACCCCGCTGCCGATCTGGACGTTGATCATTCCCGAACAATTCAGAAACGCGTAAGTTCCAATCGTTAGGACGCTGTCCGGGATTACCAAGCTGATCACGGCGAGTTGATTCTGAAACGCGCGTGTTCCAAGCGCCGTCACCGGCAGGTCCTGGATCGTCTCAGGAATCACCACGTGTCCCCCGGGGCCCACATAGTTGGTGATCGTCACGGTACCCCCCGTTTCCACCTTGTATTGGAAATTATCCTGGGCAGAGGATGCCATGGCACCCCATAAAAACGTCCAAACAGCCAAAACGGCCGATATTCTGATCTTCATGTGCGCTTCTCCGATCGACCCGCGGCGGCCTTGGCGGGAGTGTCTCGCCGGAACACCAAAGCGAAGATTATTCCCGGGCGACGAACGGCTCAAGGTCTAAATCTCGTCTCTCGGCGTCTCTCGGCGGATTTGACAGTCGGGCCCGGCGGGACGTATCATGACCGATGGAATCAGCATGGGCTTCGTGGAAAGCGATTGATGACAGGAACACAGGATGTCGGGCCGGCCTGGGGCAGGAACACATGGCCTGGGGGCTGGGGGCGGTTGCTTCGGACTGGTCCGGTCTGCCGCCTGCTGGGGTTGGTCCTGATTGCGGCCGACATTCCGCTGGCAGCGGAAACGGCGGACGCCAAGGCTCCTGGCGGTTTTGCGGTGGAATCCCTTTTTCCCGGTCCCGGCGCCGACCCCGCGGTTTCGAATCCGCCCCCGGTGGAGGTAATCCAGCGGACCACGGTGCTGGCTCAGGGATTGCGGGGCCCCGACGGCATAGCCATGCAGGTGGATTCGGGGGGACTGTATGTGGCTATGGAAGAGGCGAATGCCATTGTCCGCATCCAGCCGGACGGATCCAGGAAGGTGGTATATGACAATTCCACCCCGATTTTCGAGCTGGATGACAAGGGCAATGCCAAGAAACGGGCAGGGGGCTTGCGGTCCCCGGAAGGACTGGCGCTGGATAAGGACGGCATATTGTATGTCGTGGAGGATGTGCCAGGTGGCCGGCTGATTTCCTTCAACACGCGGGAACGGTCCTGGCGGGGATCCCGCGGCAACGTGATTCCCTTCCCGGTCGAAAACAGCCGGTTCGCTTGGGAGGCGGTGGATGTCGGGCCGGCGGGCGAGTTGCTGATCGCGGGCTCGACCATGGAGTCTTTTATACAGGACGCCGGTCAGGAGGGGATGCTGGGGTTGTTCTGGGGGGCGGTATTGTACCGCGATGCCGAAGGCAACTGGTGGATGCCGCTGCATCTGCCGATGGTCAGCTATTCGGCCGCATGCTTTGCGGGGGATGCCCGCCACGCTTTTTTTGCGGGCGAAGTACCGGGGTTCGCCGGCTGTCTGGATCTGCAATCACACAAGTTAAGCACCTATCATGCGGCGGCTTCCTTTCAATCGCCGGAGGGCATCTGCAGCCTTCCGGACGGCACGGCCCTGGTGGCAGAAGAGGGCGGTCGGATTTATCGGCTGGATCCCTTCGCCAACACCGTGCAACAGGTGCATGATACGGGACATGGCCTCGAATCGATCGTCTGGGATGAAGCGAACCAGCGGCTGCTGGCGACGGATGACCAGCGCGGTCTGCTGTTGGCCCTGGAGTTGAAGCCTGACGTGGATGTTCAAACGGCGCCGGGGCCGGAACAGGTCATTCCATTTGAAAAACAGTTCCGGGCGGTGGACATGATTCCAGACCAATGCCCGGACTACCTGGCCCGCGTGCTGCAACTGGGGGGCTACGACCCCCGGCAGCCGGAAGCCGAATTGTCGTTTCCGGATTTCGCCCGCAAGTACAGCCTGGTCGCGGTGGATGCGGATGTGACGCTGCTGTCGCACGCCGCGCCAGTCGAAGATCCCGTGGTCCGGATTCAGTTTGTCATCGTGGCCCCGAGCATGATCGGATTGCTGGGAGACGAACTGGTCTGGTCCTCCAGCGGTTTTGCGGCCATTCAGAAGTCGGGGAAAGTGCTCAAAACCGAACTGGTTCCGCGGGATGTCATTCACGGGGACCTGATGGAATGCCGTTTCACGCCCATTGGCGGGCAGCAGATTGCCCTGCCCATGCCGTTCTCCACCAAGGTGGATACCGACGGGATCGCCTCCATCCACTTCATGGGCATGAATGTCATGCCCGATTACATTGTCATGCTGAACACGCTGGCCCCGGCTTCGAGTTTCATGCTGGTGATGTACCCCAACGAGCGGCCGCATCTCTATGCGTTACATCTCCCGGCCGATCGGGACCCAAGCTATTGGGTAATTGCCCTGGAACGGAATGAACCTGAAATGTGGAAGCTCCTGACTTCCCCGCCCTGATTGGAGCACGATGTCCGTTGATCGTCCATGCCGTTATCTCGTCGCCGCTCTCCTGTGGACCGGGCCTGCCACAGCTCGGACCTGGGAATTGCCTGTGATGGCGACCTGGACGGAGGATCCGCGCACCACGGTCACCTTGGCATGGGAACGGACTGAAGCGGCCCCGGCCTGGGTGGTGTACGGCGAGGAGGGAAGCGATTCATCCCTCCGGGCCGAACAACCGGAGCCGGCCCATCGCCATGTGTTCACTCTCCGAAACCTTCAGCCCGGGACCCGGTATCGATATCAGGTCCATGGAGCCGACGGCTATGAAGTCGCCGGCCGCTTCTGGACCGCACCGGCGGATCCGGCACGCCCGTTCACCTTCGTGCTGCATAACGACTTGCAGGGAGGAATCAATCCCGCAGCCGCGCACGCGGTCGCGGCGGGTGTGATTCAAGCCGATCCGGATTTCGTGCTGTCCACGGGCGATCTGGCGGATTCCCGATACGCCGCCGACTACGGCGGGGTGCTCGCCAGCTGGCGGTTGTTTTTTGAATGCCTCGGAGACGAGCTGGCGCAATTTGTCTTTCAGTCGGTTTGCGGTAACCACGACGAGCCGGAAAATCCGGATTCATTCTGGCACCGCCTGATCGAACTGCCGGACAGCCACGACTACACCTTCAATGTCGGTTCCGCCCGGTTCATCATGGTGGATTCGACCGAATCGGAAGCCCCCAGCCGCACGGCCTGGCTGGCCCGGGAATTGCAGCGGGCGGCATTTGATCCATCCGTGACCTGGGTTGTGCCGGCCTTTCACCGTCCGCCGTTTTCCGCAGGCGAGCGCGGCGGCGATGGTTCCATCCGGGACTGGTGGGTCCCGTTGTTCACCAAATATGAAGCGGATCTGGTCCTGAGCGGTCACGCCCACACCTACCAGCGAACTCGTCCGATCGATGGCGTATCCTATCTTGTCAGCGGCGGCGGGGGCGGCTGGCCCTACCAGGTCGACCCTCAGGCGCCTTTCATTGCACATGCAACCAGCACTTTCCATTTTGCGTGGTTTCGGGTGACCCCCGACATGATTGAAATCGAAGGTCGATTGCCAGACGGCACCGTATTCGACCGGGGGGCCTTGGCGGCGGGCCGGCATGTACGGGTCGAACCGGTGTTTCCGGTGCGCGGCTCCGACTGCACGATCTGGTATGATCCCGCCGGCGGACCGCTGGCGGAGTCGCCCCAGGTGACCCTGCACCTGGAGCGCGATGGATTCAGTGAATTCATTCTGGACCAACCCATGGAACGCGAGTCCGCCACCGGACGGTGGCGGGCCACATGCACGGTTCCGGAATCGGTCAAATGGCATCTGGCGTTTTGCTTTTTCGATCCCGAAAGCTACCGGTGGCACAACAACCATGCCGCCAACTGGCAGGCCTTGGTGGCGCGGGAATGGTAGCCGATCAGGGTCGGGCCTGGCGGGGGTGACGGCCGCCCCGGAAATCAGGCGCGGCTTGCGTGCCGCCGCAGGGCGGCGCCGATGAAATCGCGGAAAAGAGGATGGGGCTGGAGGGGCTGCGACTTCAATTCGGGATGAAATTGGACGGCGACAAACCACGGGTGAGCGGGACATTCGATCATTTCGACAAGATTTCCGTCCGGGGACAGCCCTGATAAAACGAGGCCGGCCGCTTCAAGTCGGGTGCGGTAGCGGTTGTTGACTTCGTAGCGGTGACGATGCCGTTCGGAAATGCGCTCCGTGCCGTAAGCTTTGAACGCCGTGGTACCGGGCTTGAGGGTGCAGGGCCAGGCGCCAAGGCGCATGCTGCCGCCCAGATCGACAGCCTTTTCCTGTTCTTCCATCAAGCAGACAACGGGATCGGTCGCGGCGGGTTCGAATTCCGTTGAATGGGCGCCCGCGAGTCCGCAGACGTGGCGGGCATATTCGATGACCGCGCATTGGAGGCCAAGACAGATGCCGAAGAACGGAATGCCGGTTTCGCGGGCGTAGCGGATGGCGGCAATCATGCCGTCGGTGCCGCGCTTGCCGAAGTCGCCGGGGACCAGGATGCCATCCACGCGGGACATGTCCTCGGGAATCCGGCCCGCTTCGAATGCCTCGGCGGAGATCGGAAGAATCTCAACGGACCGACGGTGGGCGGCCCCGCCGTGATGCAGGGCTTCGTGGAGGGATTTGTAGGCGTCCGGCAAGGTGGAATATTTGCCCACGATGCCGATGGTCACGCCCCCCGCGGGATGCACAATGGCGTCGACCATGGTTTTCCACGGTCCGAGTTTGGCACCGGGGCGTGCCAGCCGGAAGTGCACCAGGATGATTTCATCGAGCCCTTGTTCGGCGAGGACCAGGGGCACTTCGTAGATGGTGTGCCGGACGTCGATTTCCTCGATGACCGCATGGACGGGAACATTGCAGAAGAGCGAAAGCTTGCGCCGGATTTCCTCCCCGAGCGGCTGCTCGGAACGGCAGACCAGGACGTCCGGGACAATGCCGATCTCGCGCAGCTTGGCCACGGATTGCTGGCTGGGCTTGGTTTTGAGTTCGCCGGCGGCGCGAATGAAGGGCAGGTAGGTCATGTGGACGTACATGACACTGTCGCGGCCCTCTTCCAGCCCGATCTGGCGAATGGCTTCGAGGAAGGTCAGGCCCTCAATGTCGCCAACCGTTCCACCGATTTCGACCACGACGATGTCGACATCGGGTGCGGCGAGCGCGCGGATGCGCGTTTTGATTTCGTCGGTGATGTGCGGGATCATCTGGATGGTGTGGCCGAGGTAATCGCCATGGCGTTCCTTCTGGAGCACGTCCCAGTAGATGCGGCCGGAGGATACGGATGAGGCTCGGGTTGTGGGTTGGCCGGTGAAGCGTTCGTAGTGGCCAAGGTCGAGGTCGGCCTCGGCGCCGTCATCGGTCACATACACCTCGCCATGCTGGTAGGGGCTCATGGTGCCGGGATCGATATTGAGATAGGGGTCCATCTTCAGCATGCAGATGCGCAGGCCGCGGCTGATGAGCAGCCGTCCGATGGAAGCGGCCGTGATGCCTTTGCCCAGGGAGGATACCACGCCGCCGGTGATGAAAATGTATTTAGACATGTGGACTCGCTGCAGGGGGATGAAGGGTGGAGGACGAATGCATGCCAATCAGCGCGGCAAGAATATCAGGATATTTCCGGATGTAGTCGTAGAGTCGCAGCATGCTGTCGCTATAGGCGTACATCCACTGCTGCCGATAGAGGCGTTCCTGGATGTCCGCATACAGAGCCGCGGCGAAGCAGATCCGCCGGGCCGCGGCCACGGGTGAGTGGCGGACCAGTTCGGGGATCCGCTGAAAGAATCCGGCTGCCCCGGCCGGCGTCATTTGCGGGGCCAGGGCATGCGCAATGGCCTGCCAGTGCTGGCGCCTGAACTTAAGCAACGCGGGCGGCGGCACGGTGTAGCGATGCAGGCGGGCCATCAGCTTGACGATTTCGCGCCGGTCGGGAATATCATCCGCCTGCAGGAACAGCAGCAGGAAGTGGCGATATTGGTTTTCCCACTCCGCGTTGGGCGCGCCGCTTGTGGCCGGGATGATGCCAGTCTGTTCCATGCGCCGGATGATATGGTCAATGAACACGCAGGCCATGCGGCTGATCAGGAGCGCCTTGGTCAGCATGATCTGGTCGCGACTCCAGCCCAGATGCCGGCCCAGGCGCTCCACCCGCGCGGGAGCTCGCAGGATGCGCGGCCAATACATGAGGTTGAAGCCGGGATGGTGGCCGAGGATGAATTCCTCGCGCCGTTCGTAGCGGCGGCGGGCAATCTGGCGATTGTAATTAGTGATCGGGTCTGGGAGGTGCAGTTCCATGGCAAGAGCGCCCGTGACGGGGCGGCTACACGCCCAGGGATTCGGCGTAGAAGCGCAGGGCCGTCAGATACTCGGCATAGCGGTCTTTGCTGAAGGAATGGGGATAGGATTCCATGTGACGGTGAATGGCGGACGGGGCCCGGGTCAGTTCGGCAACACTCTGCACGCGCTCGCGCTTGGTCGCCAGATCGAGCTTGTCCCAGTTGAAATGCTGAAAGTCCAGGGCGGCCTGCAAGACTGGTTCCGGAATCTTGACCGCGTTTTTAATCAGATGCGTCACCAGAACCTGCAACGTGCGGCCAAAATTATCCTCCAACTCGTTTTTCATCACACACTCCGGATCGTGGCCGCAGTATAGGCTGCCCTTTTGTGGCAGGCAACGGCAAACCGCACCGGATCATATGCCGGAAGAGGGGACGGCCGCCGCTGCCAGGAGCCGCTGGCGGACAGGCCCGGCCAGATCGGCGAGCAAGACATCATGGATCGCGCTGGTCCGTTCCACGTAGTCACGGGTCTGGTGGGACAGGCGCCGAGGATCAAATCCGGCTTTGCGCAGGCGGCCAGGTCCGCCGTTGTAAGCGGCCAGAAGCAAGGACCGTTCATCCGCCTTCCATTCCGGGCGGCGGGGCAGGAGCTTTTCCTGGAGATAGGCCAGGTACGCGGTGCCCACGCGCCGGTTCAACCCGGGCTCAAACGCCCGATCAAAAGGCAGGGGCTGGCCAAACATGCGAGCGGTCATGTCCCGCCAGGTTCCGGCTCGGATCTGCATCAAACCCCGTTCGCCGTGGCGGCCCACCTTCTGCGGATCGCCGTTGGACTCGATGACAATGATGGCATCCACCAGCAGGGAGGCCGTTTCCGCGGCATCAATGGCCAACGATTCCGAGCCGGCCAGAGCCGGAATGACGGATTCCGGATGATGCGGATGGATGGCCGGGATGCTTAGCGGCAACAAGATTGCCGCCATCAGGATGCCTGTGTGTCGCCTGGACCGGATGGATTTCATGATCGCAAGTAAAACGCTACACCACCCCGGTGGGTTTTGCAAGTCCGCGAGGCAAAAAAAATTGATTGGAGGCAGCGTCCGGATTCCGACTTGTTCCCCGCCCTTGAAAAGAGCGTAATGGAAACCTCAATGAAATCCGTTGGTCAGTTGGAAATTGTTTTGTTAAAGCAGGATGCGGATGCGTTTTGCGACTGGGTTCGCTTAAACTGGGCTGTCGAACCCGTGTGTCTGGAACGTCCCCATGGCCGATGTTCGGTTGTTGAAATCTATTTCGACACCCTGGCCCGAGCCCAGACCCGGCTCCTCGAGCTGCCGTTGGATTATGCCATTTCATCCGCTCAAACCATGATCTGTTGCCAAAAGCATTGGGGTGACTTCTGGCGTCATCACTATCATGTTCTTGACATTGGGAAACGCCTGCGCACGGTTCCGGTCTGGGAAAAGGCGCCTGATCGCAAACGCGTCAACCTGCGAATCGACCCGGGTTTGAGTTTCGGCACCGGCGATCATTTCACCACCCGGTTCTGCCTGGAGGAGTTGGAACGGGCCTATGAGGTGCTCAAGCCTCGCTCGCTATTGGATGCCGGCACTGGCAGCGGCATCCTGGCCATCGCCGGGGCGAAACTGGGCATTCGCGACATTGCCGCCTTTGACAACGATCCCGATTGCGTGCGCACGGCCGCGGCCAACGCGGCGCTGAACCGGTTGCAGAAGAATCGCATTCGGTTCTACAGCGACGATGTCCTGCAACCCGAACGAGGCTGCAGCCGCCCCGCCGATGTGGTGTGTGCGAACATCCTGGCAGGAATCCTCATCCCAGCCGCTTCGGTCATATGGCGCTGGACGAAACATCGACTCATCCTGAGCGGCATCAGGGAAAGCGAGGGCGATCAGGTCGCCAACGTCTTTACGACGCTTGGAGCCCGGGAAATCCTCCGCGATGGCGATGGCGAATGGTGCGGGATCGTCATGCAACGGTAGGCATTCCTCATCCCCGGCTTCCAACGGAACCGTTCTGCCCGTCCATTTGTCTGGTGGCCAGCGCCCCTGAAAAAGCGCCGCCCATTGTTTTGCTGACCCGGCCAGAGGCGCAAAACCGACCATGTTTAATTAAACATATCTGCCAATAACAGAATATCCCTTATATTCTCGATATTCATCAGAGAAATGTTTAATTAATTATAGTACAATTTGTCATTGGTTTTTCCCCATCCGGAAAGACTCCGAACCCGCATAAATCCGACCTTGAGGCAGCCACGAAGGGGCCCATTCGTCAGGGAACCATAGGCAGAGGAGTTGGCGCCGGTGGATCGCAGGGGCGCCTATTCCCGCAGGAAAGAAGCCAGGGGTGCTGCCGGGAGCGCGCCGGAGGCAGAAGCGGACTGGTCTTGGGAGGCCTGCTGGATGACTTGCAGAAAATACGGTTCGAGCGCCTGCCGGGGATGATCCAGATCCGGGGCGGCGCCGAGTGCCGCCCGGGCGGCATCCAGCACTTTCCGCAGCGTTACGGGATCCGCGGGGGTAGGGAAGGTCAACGTGGTCTTGTCCTTTTGCGTCAGCAAGGAATCCAGCGTGCCGTGGGCCAGGATGCGCCCGTTGAACAAGATGGCCACCTGCTGGCAGACATCTTCAACGTCGGCCAGGAGGTGGGAGGAGAGCAGAACGGTTTTGCCACGCGCTGCCAAGGCCAGGATCAGGTTCTTGACCTGGCGGGTACCCTGCGGATCGAGGCCGGCGGTAGGCTCGTCGAGGATGACCAAGTCCGGGTCGTTGAGCAAAGCCTGTGCCAGGCCGATACGCCGGGCCATGCCTTTGGAGAATTCACCGATGGGCCGGTTGCGCGCATGGGTCAAGCCGACCATTTCCAGCAACTGCGCGATGCGCTCGCGGGCGTCCGCGGCGGGAAGGCGGAACAGCCGGGCATAAAAATGCAGCGTTTCCAGGGGCGTCAGGTGCGGATAAAGATAAGACTCCTCCGGCAGATAGCCGATGCGGCGCTTGGCAACGGTGGATCGGGGCGAAGCGCCCAGGACTTCCAACTTGCCGGCTGACGGAAACAAGAGGCCCAGGATCATCTTGATGGTGGTGGATTTACCCGAGCCATTGGGGCCCAGCAGGCCAAATACCTGGCCGGACGGAATGGCAAAGGAAATGGAACGTACGGCTTCCACGCGTGGCCGGCGCCAGAAATCGCGGAAGGTCTTGCTCAGGTTCTCGGCTTGGATGGCATTCATGTCGGCAGGCAGGGTTCCACGGGCTGGAAACAAATTTTCCACAGTGTGGAAAAAAAAGCCGTTTTTTTCCACACAATGGAAAAAAGTTTCGGGGATTTTCCACACAATGGAAAAAAGTTTCGGGGCGGGCGCCCCGCGCTTGAAAACGGGGTCATGCGGAGATCTCCAGCTTCTGGAAGGAAAGGGTGCCGAGGGCGAGGCAGGCGGCGGACCAGGTGGCGGCATAGGCGGCGGCCAGGCCGAGATAGGCGAGGGGAATGGCGCCGGCGACATCCAGGGCGTCGAGCAGCCAGAAGGCCTGCACATTGGGCAGGATGGCGTAGGCGGCACGGGCGGGGAAGGATGTGGCCAGGTGCGGGCCGAGGAGGTAATCGGCCATCAGGCCGAATAGAAAGCAGCCCGCGGTCAGCAGCAGGACAGGGGTGGTCTGCAGGCGTGTGGCCAGCGCGATGGCCAGGGCGGCGGCCATGCCAAGGCAGAAAAAGAGCAAGAGGCCCACCGGTAGGACTGACCAGGTGAAGTTGGAGGGGAAGGTCTGCTGGGCGAGTGGCGTCGGGCAGGCGGCGGCGATGCCCAGGGCGAGCAGCAGGAAGAGCAGCAGCAGCAGGAAGGCGGCGGACGTGAAGGGCCGACGGGTGAGATGGTTCCAGGCACCGGCCAGCGCGGGCGCCAGCAGCAGGGCCCCCAAGGCGGGCAGGGCGGCGGTCCAGTCGAGTTGCAGATCGCTGGCGCCGGCCCGGACCGCCAGCAACGTGGCGGCGAGGGCGGCGATGGCGTAGAGGAACAGGGCGGCGCCGAGCCCGGCGGCTTTGGCGAGAAAAAACGCGGAGCGGCTGACCGGCTTGGCCAGAATCGTGGCGGCGGTGCCGCGCCGGAGTTCGCGCGTGAGGGTTTCGCCCGCCGCCATGGCGGCCAGGATCAGCCCGCCGACGAAATAGAACGCCACGGCGCTGTCGCGGATGATGCGCGCGGAATCGCCGAGTGTGTAGTTGAGCAGCAGCGGCAGCAGGAGGATGCCGCCGATGCTGGAGAGCGCCACCAGCAGGAAGACGGGACGGCGAATGGCTTCCAGCGCGGTGAGGCGGGCAACGGCGCAAAATGGAACAGCCCCGGTCATCGGCGGGTCAGAAGAGGGTCTGATAGGCGGGGGTGCTGCGGGCCTTGAGCGATTCCAGAATCAGCGGGACTTCGATGGGCTGGGGCCGGGTGTTGGGGGCAAATTCGAAGACGTTCACCCGCATGGGCAGTCCGCCGCCGGGTTTGACGACCAGTACGGTCGGAGTTTTCCCCACCCGGAATTTTTCGGCGAGGTCGCGCGCGGCCGAGTTGCCCGGCAGGGTGATGGCCAGTTTGAGGTAGTATTTCATGGCCTTGCGCCAGGCAATGTCCGGCATGGTGGTTTTCTCGAACCAACTGCACAGGCCTTTTTCCCGCGGTTCGGAGGGGCGTTTGAAATACAGCAGCAGGCAAGCGCCGGTTTTTTTCTGCAGTTCCAGCAGTTCTTCGTAGTCCTTGGCATTGTCGAACCACTTGGGGGGCACTTCCTCCCAGAGCGGTTGGGGAGCCGCCGCCGGATCCGTGGCCCCGGCCATGGGTGGAGCAGCCGGGGGAGTCGCCGGAGGCGGTTCGGAAAAAGGGAATTCGCTGGCGCCGGCCGCGGCGGGCTCCGGGGCGGGGGCGGGTTCGGCGGGTTCCGCCGGCGTGGCCGGCACGGTTGCTTGCCCGGGACGTTGAAAGCGAGAGCGATCGAATTTCTGGCGGGGAAATTCGATGCGCTGCTGGGCCCCGGTGGTGGCCATTCCCAGCACGCTCCAGGCGGTCAACACAATGATCCCGAACGGGAGGCGCATGGCGGTTCCTTTCACCTCATGGCGGCATTGAAATAGGCGAACAAGGCGTTGGCGATGGAAAAGTAGATCAGGACCCCGAGGATGTCGGCCATGGATGTAATCAGGGGCACGCTGGCGGTGGCGGGATCGAGCTTGAGGCGGTTGAGGATCATTGGCAGCACCGTGCCCATCAGGCTGCCCATAACGACCACGGTGACCATGCTGATGGAGACGACGGCCGCGACCTTCAAATCGCCCAGCGCCCAGCCGAGGAAGAAGGCGGCGCCGGCCATGGCCAGGCCGATGGCCATGCTGACGCCGATTTCGCGCAGCAGGAGCTTCCACCAGTCGCCGGAGTCGATTTCGCCGGTGGCGATGGCGCGCACGACCAGCGTGGCGGCCTGGGCGCCGGCGTTGCCCCCGCTGCCGATCAGCAGGGGCATCAGGGCCACCAGTGCGGCGACCGCCACGATGGTGTCTTCGAACATCTTGATGCCCATGCCGGTGAAAATATTGACGATGACCAGGCCGATGAGCCAGCCGATGCGCTTGCGGAACAGCAATCCGAGCGTGGCGTCCTTGAAGTTGACCTGCAGGGGGCGCACCGTGGCCAGCTTGTGGAAGTCCTCCGTGGCTTCCGCTTCGGCGACATCGAGGATGTCGTCGATGGTCACAATGCCTAGCAGGATGCCGTCGGCATCCACGACGGGCAGAGCGTAGAGATCGTATTTCTTGAAGACCTGGACGGCGTCCTCGCGGTCCTGGAGGGAATGCAGGCAAGCGTAGTGGCCGTCCAGCAGATCGGCGACGCGCACGGCCGGATCCGCAATGATCAGTTTACGCAGGCGCAGATCGTCCGTCAGGCGCCCGTGTTCGTCAATGCTGTAGACCATGGCAATGGTCTCTGAATCCGTGCCGACCTGGCGCAGGTGTTCCAGGGCGCGGCTGGCGGTCCACTGGGGATCGACGGTGACATAGCGGTCGGTCATCAGCCGGCCCACGCTGTTCTCGGGATAGCTCAGGAGCGTGAGCGTCTGTTTGCGATCCTGATCGCTGAGGAGGCCGAGCAGGCCCTTGGTGACCTGGGCGGGCAACTCCTCAAACAAGGCGGTTCGGTCGTCAGGACTCAGGCCGGCGAGGACCTGGCGGACTTCCTCCTGCGCCATGCTCTGCAAGAGCAGGTTTTGCGATGTGGGTTCCAGCAGGGAAAACACTTCGTCGGCCAGATGGCGAGGCAGCAGCCGGAAGACAATGACCTGATCCTTATCCTCCAGGGCGGGGATGAGATCGGCGATGTCGGGGCCGGGCTGCTGGGCCAGAAACTCCCGTACATCGTTGAGCCGCCCGGATTCGACCAGGTCGAGAATTTCTGGCAGCAACAGGTGGCGGAGAATCATGGATGTTTCCTATCGATCGGCTAGTATGCGCAATCTGGGGTGCAAACACAAGGTGGAATCCGGCGCAGCCGGCGCAATCGCAGGCGGTCCAGACTGGACAAGGGCCGGGCGCCAATGGCATATTCCAACTGATATGACCGACGAGCCTTCCAATCCGGACATCGCGGAAGTCGTCCGGCTGCGGATGAAAATCTTCCTGCGTTCGCCGCTGCGCCGGCGCCGGCTGGCCCGGCAGATGCGGATGCTGGACAAAGTGGGGGGCCAGGAGGTTTTGGAAATGTCCGGCGACGATGCCAGCAGTGTCGCCATGCGCAATGCGGGCGGGGGCGGCGGCGGCTCCTGGAACAGCCTGGCGACCTCGGAAACCCAGGCGGAGTTGCTGGCGGAAGCGGGCTTGGATCGAATCCATCTGGCCGAACTGCCGGCCTTGCCTTTTGCCGACGCTTCGTTCGACGTGGTGGTGGTCAACGACATGCTGGAATACGTGCAAAAGCCGGCCGAGCTGATGGGGGACATCCACCGGGTCATGCGTTCCAAGACGCGGCTGATTCTGCATGTGCGGCGCAAACGGCGCACGCTGGTTTCGGTCTTGCGCAAGCTGGCGGGCCTGACCGATCCGACCCGTCCCATGGTTTGTACCGGGTTCACGCCCACGGAGCTGTTCGAAGTGCTGCGCGATGGTTTCGACGTGCAGGAAACAACCGGATTCGGGCGCTTTTTTTCGGAATTCACCGAGTTGCTGGCGGAACTGTTCGCCGGAGTGATTCCCTCCTCCTGCGAACCGGCGGCCTTGAGCGAACGCCGCCTGCGGCGGGCGGCTGCGGTTTTTGCGGCTTTCACGCCGCTGTTCTGGCTGGCCGGCCTGCTGGACGGGCTGTTTTTCTTCCTGCCGCACCACCACATGGTGCTGCGTGCCAAGCGCCGCATGATGTGGGTGCCCCGCGTGACCCCGCGCCTGCGCGATGGACGGAGCATCGCCGAAGCTGCCCTGCGGACCAAGATCGGCACTGCCACGGAGTAGCGCCCGGCCGGCATCCATGGGCTCCGGTCCAGCGGGCGCGGCCCCTGCCATCCGCAACCTTGCTGCACCACTATGTGGTGATGTGCGGGCCGGTCCCCGATTCGCAGGCCGCCTTGGCCCGGGCGTTGCCCCGCAACCGGTGCCACACCGCCAGCGGGCCGAAGGAAGCGCCGGAATGGCGGATGGCGAGCGAGCCGGAGGTGAGTGCGGCCTTCAAGGGGGCGACAAGCCGGGTGGGGTCTTCCAGCGCAGGGATTGAAAAAGTGCAATGGCACGAGCCGGCCAGGCGTTCCTCGCCAGGCACGGGCAGAGGATCGGATCCGGAAAGCACCGCGCGGCCCTGGCGGCGGGCGGCAGCATAGAGCCGGGGAGCGGGCCAACCCCGCGGCCGGAGGGAGGAATCGATCAGGACCAGGCGGTCGGGAGAAAATTCCCGGGTGAGCGCCTGCACAAGCCGGCCGCGGGGGCCCAGCCATTTGCCCGGGGCCCAAGGTAGCGCCGGCAAGCCGCCGGCGGCCAAGATGGCGCGGATGATTTCGCGCGCGGGCTGGCCATCGGCAATGGGTTCATCGCTGAACAGGGCGCAGACTTCGATCCGTTCGGCGGCAACCATCTGCCGGCCGGCGATGATCCAGAGGTCGCGGTGATCGGCCAGGTGGCGAATCCGCACCCCGCCGTCGGAATCCCACGCTACAATGCGCCAGCGATCGCCCGGGAGGCGGATTTCATCCTGGGCGAAGGCCTGGAAGAAAAAGCAGTCGGCGCGTTCGGCCAGGCAGAGGACGCGCAAGTCGGCCGGCTCGATCCGGGGCATATGGTCGAGGGCGGCGAGCAGGAGGCGCGGCAAATCGTATTCGGGATAGATATGCGCATGGGCATCGAGATGGATGCGCACGGGTTTCATGGAGTTTCAGGAAGGATGGGTGGCCACAGCGCACGGACGACATCGGGTGCCAGGGTGAAGACGAGATCGCGACCGCGGATGGTGGCGGACCGCGGCCCCCCGGGGGATGTTTCGTCGCCCACCAGGAGCACAACGGCCAATCCGCTTTGGCCGCGGAGAGTGGCGGTGACGGTTAGAAACGGGGGGGAGAAACTGGCTTCGGTGCTGCGGAGGCTCTGGTCGGACAGCAGGTCATCCGCGCGCAGGGCGGCGAAAGCGGTGATGAGGGGTTCCACCCAGACTTCCGCGGGGCTCCATTGCCCGGTCAGCGGATCGCGGGCGATGACGGCCGTTTGGCCAGCCATGGCCATCTGAAGGCTGGCGATGTCGTCCACGGGAATGGACAGGATGTCGCGCGAGCGATAGCGCAGGGGGTCCAACGGGGTGGTCAGCAAGACGGGCGGGGATGCAATGGCGATGGCGGAATCATTTTCCAGCAGGAGTCGCACGCTGTTCGGATCCTGCGGATGCGGACCAAGACGGAATTCGATGGGCGGGGATTGGGCGTTGCGGGTCTCGATGCGAAGGCGGCGGGGAAAGACCGGCGGCGGGCTGGTTGGCGAAAGGAGCTCGAAGGACGTCAGGCGCACTTCGGCCCAGGAGTGCAGCAGGGCTTCGATGGCGGCCGACTCGGCGGGGGCGCGCATGGGGGCCACCAGCTGCCAGGTGCCATTGGTTTCCCGGTGGAATTCCAAAGCGTGTTCGGCCTCATCGATCCGCACGCGGACCATGGCCGCGGGTTCCAAGCCGGGAACACGGCGATCGCGCAGATCGTCCGGTCTGACCAGCAGAGCCTGGCGAACGGCCAGAGGAACTGCATAAATAGAGTTTTCGGCCTGGAGCCGGGCATAGACCAGCGCAGGATCATTGGGCAACGGGTCGCCGAACGACAGCATTTGCGAGCCGTCGCCGGTATCGGTATTGAGCACGGCTGTGACGGCGCCGGGGCCATCAAGGCCATAGGGGGCCAGGTCGCTGACGCCATCGTGGATGAACTGGACAACGGTGCAGGCCAGGAGATTTTCAAGGATGGCCCCCACCGCAGCGGAATCGGCGCGCCCGGCCAAAGGCTGGAACATGCGCCATTCGCCGTTGCCATTCCGAGCCAGTTGGACATAGCCGGCAGGGGAGCGGATGTCGAGTCGTTCAATGGCGGCAGGAGCTCCGGCCAGCAGGGTGCGGTCCCGCAGGGCTTCGGCGCCGGCCGGCAGCAGATCCAAGAGGGATGGATGGATGCGCGCTAGGCCGGCATGATGGGATTGCCGCACGTAGACGCCATCGCCCAGGGGAGTCCGGCGGCCGATGAGGATTTCGTTGGTGACGCCGGCCTCGATGATGGAAATTCGGGCGCGGGGGGTGTCGAGACCGTAGGGAACATAGGCATCTGTGGCGCGGCGCGGGGGCAGGATGATGTCGCCCCGCGGCAACTCCTGCAGGGCGGCCAGCAGGCGTTCAATGGCGATGGAATCGGCCCGCGCGCTGATCGGGCGCACCAGGTGCCACTGGCGGCCCCGTAGTCGGCACTCGATGGCCAGTTCTCCCGCTTCGATGAACAGGCGGTCCACCCGGGCGGGATTGAACCGGAAAGCACGCCGGGCTTCTTCCAGGCGCGCCCGGGCCGTGTCGTCGTCACGGTCCCAAAACGCGATCAACAGGCCGAGAACGGCGGCCACAAGCGCCAGCAGGCCGGTGAACCGGATGGTCATGGCTAGCGCCTCCTCCGCCAGGCCATTCCCAGGCCGATCAGCGCGACCAGTCCGGGCAGGACGATCACAACCGCAGCAAACAGCCGGCGCAGTTGACGGGCATCCATGACCAGCGGTTGGTGCTCGTAGATCCGGGGAGCCAGCTCCAACAGTTCAGCCCGTTCGAGCAGCCAGTTCACGGCGTTCAAGAAGAGATCCATGTTGGCACCCATCAGGCCGTCATTGGCGGCGAACTGGGAATCGCCGATGACCACCAGGCGGGTGGGGCGGATTTGGACGTGGACGCCCGGAACGGGGCCGCGTTCGATGGCGGCGGCCACGGGCACGGGTCCGGGAATGTCCGCGTGCGGATTGAATTGGACGGCGGCATCGTCGGGATCGAACTCGGCCCAGCCCGCGGTGGAGCAGGTGGCCAGGGCGAAAAACACCGGCTTGTCCACGCCGGGAGTGAGCGGCCGGGGGCGGACAGAACGGGGCAGGTACAGGACCGTGGCCAGGTTCTGGAGCGGGACGGTGACGGGATGATTCGGATAGGACGAGATGTACAGTTCCCGGCCGCTGAGGGTGCGTTCGGGATCGACCACGATGTCATTTTCGAGGACGACGCCCCAATCCATCAGCAGAGGTTCCAGGCCGCTACGAACCCGGGCGTCAAGCAGGGCCAGCAAACGGCCTTTGCGGTTGAGATAGTCGCGGATCAGGGAAATCTCAAACGGAGCAAATTCCCGGACGGGGCCGGCGATGATCATCAGCGCGCAATGGTTCGGCACGCTTTTGGCCTCGCCGAGATTAAGCCCTTCGATATCGAGGTTTTCGTCGCGCAGGCGGGCGGCCAGGCGTGAATAGCCGCGGTGGCGGTCGAAATCGTCCGGGGAACGTTCGCCGTGCCCCTGGATGAAATGGACAGTTGGGCGGGTGGCCTGGGTCAAGGCGTAGATGGCGCTGCTGAACAATTGCTCGCCGTGGAAGGTGGTGCGGGACGTGCCGGCATCGTCCGACGGAGCCTGATGGTCGAGCAACGCGGCGGCCGGGACAGTGTGGTGCCGTCCGCCGATTTCGAAGACCACGCATTCAGATCCCTCCAGACGGTATTGGCGCGCGAGCTGTTCGGCGCGGGCCAGATCGCGGTCGGGATCCACGAGTTCCACGGTCACATATGCGGCGTGGGCGGCGTATTCCTGCAACAGGGCCGCGACCCGCCCGTAGGCGGCGTGGCCGGGGCGCAGAAGGGCGGTGATTCGGATATCGCTATCCACCGATTCCAGAAGGCGCAGGCTGCGCGGGGACAGCGGCGCCGGGGCGTTTCTGCTCCAGTGGGCGCGGGCATAGTGCCGCATGGAAAGATAGTTGACCATGCCGAAGATCAGGATGGCCAGCAGGATGATCACCGCCAGGTTGATGCGCAAAAGCAGGCGTCGCAACCGGCCGGTTTTCATCAGGTTGACGAGGATCGCATGCATGGGGTTAACGCAAACGCCGCGCCTCCAGCATCCGGATCGAGATGAACAACAGCAAAGCGGTGGCGCTGACATACCAAATGACCGTACGGGTATCCACGATGCCCGCGGCGAAATCCCGCATATGCATCGGGGCGGAAATCGTGCGCACGATCTGGCGCAGATGTTCGGAATGGAAGGAGGCAGGCAACGCGCCCGCCGACAGCAGGACTCCCAGGCCGCCCAGCGAACCCATCGCGGCGATGGCCTGATGACGGGTCAGCAGCGAAAACAGCAGCCCCATGGCCAGAAAAAACGCGCCGACCAGCATTGTGCCGAAAAAGCCGGTGGCCAGGGCTCCGCCATCGAGCGGCGGCAGGACGGCGCCGCAGGCTTGAAGCAGAAAGGAATAGGCCAGGGTCGGGCTCCACAGCAGCAGAAAGACAAACCACGCCCCCGCAAATTTGGCCAACACCACCTCGGTTTCCGTGACCGGAGCGGTCAGCAGCATCTCAAGCGTGCCCAAGCGGCGTTCTTCGGCGAACAGGCGCATGGTCAGCAGCGGAACGGCGATCAGCATGGCCAGCCAGAACCAGGGACTGGCGAACAGGCTGCCGGGCATGTCGCCGGTCGCATTTCCCTGCGTCATCCGGATGGCCGTCATCCACAAGCTGAAGCCGGTGACGATGAGGAAGAAGACGCCGACGACATAGGCAATGAACGTTCGGAACCAGGAGGTAACTTCACGGTGCCACAGGGTCAGGAACGTGTTCATGCCGGTGGTCTCCGGGCGGGGTTCTGGATTCGAGGCGGCGACGATGTCAGGCGCAGGTATGTCTCGGCGAATCCCCGGGACAGCATTCGCAGTTCGCGCACGGGCCACTGACGGGTTTGCGCCAGGGCGGCGACCTGCTCGCGCAGGTCGGCACCGCCGGTTCGCATGGATACGGCGATCCAACCGTCCGACAAGTTTTCAAACTTCAAGTCTTCGGCCTCGGGCAGGCCCACCATGGCCACCACGACTTGTTCCCGGGGGGCGTGAATTTCAGCCTGGAGGCGGGTGGCCGTTTGAACCAGCCGGACCGGGGAATCTGCGGCGGCCAACCGACCGTTGTTCAAGATCAGCACCCGATCGCAAAGCTGCTCGGCCTCGGTCAATGCATGGGTGGAAAACAGCACCGCGCGTTCGCGGCCCAGTTCGCGGAGCAGGGCGGTGATGGCCTGGCCCTGGGCGGGATCGAGAGCCGCCAGCGGCTCGTCCAGCAGGAGTACGTCGGGCTCGTTCAGCAGGCTGTCGGCCAGTCCGATGCGCTGGCGGAAACCGCGCGACAGGGTGGCCATGACGCGCCGAGCGTCATCGCCAAGACCGCATTGGTCGGTCACGGCGCGGATCCGTGCGGCCAAACGAGGACCGCGCAGACCTTTCAGGCGCCCGCGGTAGGCCAGGTATTCGGCGACACGCATTTCCAGATAGAGGGGAACGGATTCCGGCAGATAACCGGTGCGGCGGCGGGCTTCCAGCGAACGGGTGGTGACATCAAACCCGGCCACCTTCACGCGGCCCGAACTGGGCGCCAGATAGCAGGACAGTATGCGCAGCGTGGTGGTTTTTCCCGATCCATTCGGCCCCAGCAGTCCCGTGATCTCTCCCCGGCGCACCTGGAAGGAAAGGCCGCCCAGCGCTTCGCACCGGGGGAAGCGCCGGGTCAGGTTATCGACATCGATGAGCAAATCCGCCGCGGCCATGGGATTCAATTCCAGCGGCCACCTTACCCGCCGGCTTCGGGTGAATCAATCTTTTCCCGGATTCCGCCTCTGGGACAGCGGCGGACAAGAGAAGATGCGCCAGCCATCCACGGCGTGGAAATCATTTTCACCGGCCGCGGAAAACCGCTAGAATAAAAAAATGAGAAGAGTCATTCCGGCATGTCTGGTGGTCGCCTGGCTGGGCATGGCGTGGTGGGGCCGGGCGCAGGCGCCGGGTGGGGGCGAGGCACTAGCGCTGACGCTGGAAGATGCCATTGCCCGGGCACTGGAACACAACCGCGATCTAGTCAAAGGCGCCCTGGATTTGCAGGGCCGGCGCCTGGACGCGGAACAAGCGCGGGTGACGGCGCGGGGCCTGCGGGTCGTGCCGGTCGGCGCCGGCGGCACCGGTTCTGATGGCGAGGATTGGCGCGCGGGCCTGGGCGCGGAGGCCAGGGGAGCCTATGGCACGCGCGCGGGCGTCGAGGCTTCGGCCCGCCAGATCGAAGTGGAAGGCGGGCCGGCCCTGCGGCGCGAGGAAATCCGGATTGCGGTCGAACAGCCGCTGCTGCGGAATTTCGGACCGCTGGTCCAGAACGAGCCCATCGTGAGCGCCAATGAGAATCTCCTGGCGGCCCGGCGGGCCTGGGAACGCGACCGGTCCGCGCTGGTGGTCCGCGTGGTCGAACTGTATGAAGCCCTGATCTACCTGCACCAGCAGATCGCCAGCGACGAGGCCTTTGCCGCACGGATGGAGAAGCTGTATCTGCTGGCCGATGCCCGCGAAGCCCAGGGCGCGGCCACCCGCACAGAAGTGCTGCGCATGGACCTGCAGCGGGGCGAGGCCGCCTTGCGGCTCGAAACCGGGCGCGCGCAACTCACCATCCAGTTTCAGGAATTCGCCAACCTGCTGGGGCTCTCTCTGGACACCGTTTTTCGCCTGACGCCGCCGCCGCTGCTGGATCTCGACGTGGCGGCCGCTGATCGCGCCCTGGCCGTCGCCCTGGCCGAGCGTCCGGATTACGGCCAGGCCCTGCAGGATATCGCCACGGGCGAGCGCCGCCTCCAATTGGCTCGACGCAATCTCCTGCCGGATCTGCGGCTGTCCGCCAACCATGCCACCTATGGCGAAGGCGAGGAATGGAGTCAGGCTGGGCGCCTCGATCAGGAGGATTGGTTTGTCGGGCTGACGGCGGACATGAACCTGAACCTGCGCGGCGCACGCCTGGACGTGGCCCGTTCCGCCCTCGATGTCGAGGCCAACAGCCAGGTGGCTGAAATCGTGCGTAACCGGCTGGCAGTTGAGGTCAATTCGGGTTTGGCGGCCTATCATCGCACTCGGGAAGAAATGCGCCTGGCCGCCCGCAACCGCGAACTGGCGGCCAACCGCGCCGAACTGGCGCGGGTCTTGTTTGAAGCCGGCCGCGCCACGGCCGATTCCGTTTCCGATGCCGAGGCCGATTTGATCAGCGCGGAATTGAGCGAGTGGGATACGCGGCGCGATGCCTCGGTGGCCGCCTACCGCCTGTTGCACACGCTGGGCACGCTGCTGCCCGTACCGCGGGATCTGCTCCAACCCCCAACGCAGGAAACGACCTGATGACCCTTCACCGCTTGTTACCGATTTTGGCCGGCGCGCTGGCGCTGGGTGGGTGCAACCGAATTCCGGAGCCGGCCCCGGGCACGGCGGCCGTCACCCGCGGTTCCATCCGCATGGCGGTGCCGTTTCAAGGGGAACTGGCGGCACGTCATGTCGAGATGATCACCGTCGGGGTACAAGGTGCCGCCGTGCTGTCGGAATTGGCGCCCGAAGGCACGCGGGTGGCGGCCGGCGATCTGCTGGCCCGCTTCGATACCGCCCAGATCGAACAGGACCTGGCCCGCCTGGAAAACGATCTGGTCCGAGCCCAGCAGGAACTGGAAAGCCTGGAAAAGGCCGAACTGCCCCTGGAACTCATCGAAATGGAGTCCAAGCGACTAGAAATGCAGGCCGAATTCGAGGGGGAAGAACGCTTCCTGGCATCGGCCCGGGGGCTGCAGGAGCGCGGTCTCATGTCCGATGGTGAAGTAGAACAGCTCGAACGCAAAGTTGCGGGCTTGCGAACCCGGTGCACGCAGATGCATACCCGCATCGAACTGACCCGTCAGCATGTGCATGGGGCGCGGCTGGCCAAGGCGCGCGCGGCCCTGGCCGCGGCGGAGCGGCAACGGGATTTCACCGCCCGCCAATTGGCGCTGTGCGAAGTGCGCGCACCGGTGGATGGCGTGGCGACACTGGTGCCGCTGCCGATCGACGGGGAGTATCGCACAGTCCACGTGGGCGACACGCTCTATCGGAACCAAACCTTCCTGTGCCTGCCCGATCCTTCGGAACATGTCGTGCGCGGGTATGCCGGGGAGTCGGAACTGCCCTGGCTGGAGCCCGGCAACGCCGTGGTCGCGGTGCCGGCCGCATTTCCGCACGTGAAACTGACCGGACGCGTGGAAAGCGTGGGGGGCATGGCCCAAACCCGCCCCGACTACCCGAGCTGGCGCAAGTTCTTTCCGGTGTTAATCGCGCTGGATCCCGTGTCGGAACCCCTGCCGGTCGGTATTTCCGTCCGGGCGGAGATCCTCGCCGGCGAATCCGACCAGGCCCTGCGGCTGCCGCGGGAGGCCGTCGAATGGCGCGGCAACCAGGCGTTCGTGCGGAAAACATCCGGGGAGGAGGTGGAAGTCCAGATCGGGCTGGCGGATGCCCGGTTTGTGGAAATCACATCCGGCCTGGCCGAAGGCGAGGAGGTCCGGTTGCCTTGAAAAAGCTGGTTCGCGATGTCTGGACTGGCTTGCGCACCGGACCCGCCCGCGCAGGGCTGGCCTTTCTCAGCCTGGCCCTCGGCCTGTTTGCCGTAACCATCCTGCTGGCAACGCTGGATGCCCTGCGACGGCAGGCGCAGGAGCTGGTGCAATCGTTCGGCGCCGGTTCGATTGTCCTTCTGCCAGCGGGCGCAGATGTGCCGCCACCGCACTGGAACCGGCGCCAAGTGGATTTCTTCCGGGAATATCTCGGCACCGCCGCCGCAGTCTCGGGCGTGAAGGCCCTGCCACCGATTTCGGGCGCGGATTTTTCCGTCGCCACGACGGATGAACATCTGGTCCATGCCCGCGGGTGGCGGATCGTGGCGGGGCGTCCGCTGGACGGGTTGGATGTGCAGCAAGGGGCGCGTCATGCCATGGCGCCGATCGAGCTCTGCAAGCAGCGCCAGTGGCGGCTGGGGGAACTGATTTTGCTGGGCCGGGCGCCATACCGTTTGGTCGGATGCTTCGACGCCGGCGGCGATCCTGCCCCGGGCATTTCGCCGGAGGCGGTGTTCATTCCTCATACGGCCGACGACTTCGAGCGGGGCGGACCGGAGGCCCTGACGCGGGTGGATGTCCTCCTGTTTCGTGCGATGCCGGAATTCACTCCCGAAACCCTCCAACGACGCGTGGCCGCCTTGCTACGGCAACCGGGTTTGGGAACGGAAGGGGTGGAGTGGGTCACACCCAAATCCCTGTTGCAAGGCATCCGCCGCTGGCAACGCACCATCGGCTGGACCGCCGGCGTCGGGGGCGCCCTGGCCCTGCTGCTGGGGGGAGTGACCCTTGCCGGGATGCTGCTGACAGGTGTGCGGGAACGAATTGCCGAAATCGGCCTGCGCCGTGCCCTGGGCGCGCAGCCTGGCGAAATCGCCGGCCTGTTTGTCGCGGAAGCCCTGGGGCTGACATTCGCCGCGGCCGCGGCGGGCATGCTGGCAGCCGAAGGCGTATTACGCTGGCTGGGGGGGCGGTTCCCCCTGCCGGTCAATTTCGGTGCGACCACCCGGATTTTTCCGCTGGCGTTGGCCGCGGTTATCGCCTTAATCTGTTCGACGGGGCCGGCGTGGTGGGCCGCACGCCTGCCCCCGGCGGAGGCGTTGCGAAATGAATAAACGCATCGGAGTTATGGTATATTTGTTGCTGACGGTCGGTGCCTGCGCGCGTCAGGAGGAGGCGGAAATGAGCAAGACCTACATGGACTCGACCTTGGCGGGGGCCTGGTATGAGGCGCATTCCGGCCGGTTGGAAGCGGAATTGCAGGGATATTTGCAGGCGGCCGAGCCGCCAGTCGATTCGGCGATTTTTGCCGTGATCGTGCCCCACGCAGGCTACACCTATTCGGGTCCGGCGGCGGCGGCGGGCATCAAGGCTCTCCTGGCCCGGCCGAGCCTGAACCGGGTCGTGGTGCTCGGTTTCACGCATCGCGTGCCCTTGCCCAACCGGATCAGTCTTCCGGCGCGGGAAACACACTATCGTTCGCCCCTGGGGGAGACCCCGCTCGATACCGGCGCCATCGCCACTTTGCTGAAGAATCCGCTGTTTGGGGATGTCCCCGCCACGCGCCGCGGCGAGAACAGCGTGGAAATGCAATTGCCCCTGTTGCAAGCCGCCCTGGCAGGCCGCGACTGGACCCTCGTGCCGGTGACCCTCGGACAACTGGACGACGACGCCCGCCAGAAAGCGGCCAAGGCCCTGGGCAGCCTGCTGGACGGCCGCACCGTCCTGGTGGTCAGTTCCGACTTCACCCATTTCGGGCCCAATTTCGGCTATGTGCCGTTCCGTACCAATGTGGCGGAACAACTGCGCCGGCTGGATGGCGGGGCCGTCGAACAGATCATTGCCGGCGATGCCGCGGGCTTTGCCGCCTATTGCCAGAAAACCGGTGCAACGATCTGCGGCCAGGATTCCATCGGGGTACTGCTGCGGATGCTGCCGAAAAAGTTTCGGGCGCAGGAACTGGCCTATGACACGTCGGGAAATCGCACCGGGGATTACAGCAACTCGGTGAGTTACGCCTCTATTGCGTTTTATGAGAAAGAAGCCGCTGCATTTCCGGAAACTGCCGGCCCGGCGACTCCGGAACTTTCCGCCGCCGATCGGCAGAACCTGCTGACCTTGGCGCGGAAGGCCATTGAACAGGGCCTGAAAGGCCAGAAACCCGATGCCGCCGAGGATGTTGGGGTGATTCCCACGCCTGCCATGCAGCGCCAGATGGGCGGTTTCGTCACGCTGACCATCAACGGCGAGCTGCGCGGCTGCATCGGCGAAATCTTTCCCCGCCGTTCGCTGACGGAAGTGGTGCTCGAGCATGCCCGGAATGCCGCCTTCCATGACCCGCGCTTTCCGCCTTTGACCGCCCGGGAGTTCGCAAAGGTTCACATCGAAATCAGTGCGCTGACGCCGCCGGTGCCGGTTGCGTCCTACAAGGAGATCGTGATCGGACGACATGGCATGACGCTGGAACTGGGGGGGCGCTCGGCCGTTTTCCTGCCGCAAGTCGCCCCGGAACAGGGCTGGGATCTGGCCACCACGCTGACCCATCTGTCCCGCAAGGCCGGCTTGCCCGGCGATGCCTGGCAAAACCCGCGCGCCCGGTTCACCGTCTTCGAGGCTACGGTCTTTCACGAATGAAAGCCGGCCGGCGGCGGGATTTGGTGCCGGCCACCTTCCCCCGGGACGATACGGATGGAAGCCGGGCTGGCCGCACCCCGCCCTCATTCGGAATTCCCTGATGGTCACCGGGAAACCGGCTGCGGATTCGGCCGTTGGCCCGGGTGTCTCTCGCTGTTCGATCCGGGATTGAGGCTTGTTTTTCGAACGGGCGGGGGTATGCTTGCGCCCTTCGAAATCGACTTATGGTGCATGCTCCATGGCAAAAATACAGGAAATTGGCGTAGCGGTGCTGGGATTCGGCACGGTGGGGGCTGGCGTGGTCGACACCTTGCAGAAAAACGGCGATCTGCTGGCCGAGCGGTTGGGACTGCGCCTCGTCCTGCGCGGCGTGGCGGACCTTGATCTGCACTCCGACCGCGGCGTGTCGGTCGATCCGGCTTTGCTGACCACGGATGCCGCGGGTCTGATTGCGCGGCCTGACGTGGCCGTGGTGGTCGAACTCATCGGCGGCACCGGGGCGGCCCGGGACCTCATTCTCCGGGCGTTGCGACTGGGCAAGCCGGTGGTGACCGCAAACAAGAAACTCCTGGCCGAGCACGGCGCGGATATCCACCGGGTAGCGGAAGAGAACAACACGGAAATCCTGTTTGAAGCCTCCGTTGGCGGCGGCATTCCCATCATCAAGGCGTTGCGCGAGGGTCTCTGTGCCAACCGCATTGACAGCATCTACGGCATCCTGAATGGCACCTGCAACTATATCCTCACCCGAATGGAAGAAGAAAAGCTGCCGTTCGACGAGGTGCTCAAGGCCGCCCAGGCCGCGGGCTATGCCGAGGCAGAGCCGAGTCTCGACATCGACGGGCACGACACTGCCCACAAGGCGGCCGTGCTGGCCTCGCTGGCCTATGGGTGCAACGTACCTCTGGATAAGGTGCGGCGGACCGGCATCCGCGGCCTGGCCGCGGCGGACATTGCCTATGCCGCCGAAATGGGCTACCGGATCAAACTGCTGGCCATCATCCGGAACGGTCCCGAGGGGGTTGAAGTCAGCGTCCAGCCCGCTCTGGTGCATCACAGCCACCAGTTGGCGGCGGTTTCGGGCGTCTTCAACGCCGTGCTGGTAAAGGGCGATATTGTGGGCAGCACGCTGTACTACGGTCGCGGCGCGGGGCGGGCCGCCACCGCCAGTGCCGTCGTGGCCGACGTGGCCGACGCGGCCCTCAACCTGCGAGCAGGCGGGCGCCGGCGCGACCTCAGCGGCGTGCACGCCCGGACCCCGGTCGTGTTCCGCGCCCCTGGCGTAATCGTGGCCCGTCATTACCTGCGGTTCTCCATGAAGGACCAGCCGGGCAGCCTCGCGCGCGTCGCCACGGTCCTGGGCAACCATCGGATCGGCATTGATTCGGTCATGCAGAAGGAGGCCGCCCGCGGCGCCGAATACGTCCCGGTGCTGATTGTGACCGGTCCCGCCCAGGAGCAGAAAATGGACGCGGCACTGACGGAAATCGCCGCGCTGGACGGCGTGATCGACCGGCCCACCGTCATGTACCGCATCGAGGATTTCGAATAGGAGAATCCCAGGAGACCCCGGGCAATGGCGTTGTTCGTTCAAAAATACGGCGGCAGTTCCGTGGCGGATGCCGCCTGCATGCGCCGCGTGGCGCAGCGCATTCAGGATACGCGGAAGGCCGGCAATCAGGTGGTGGTGGTGGTCAGCGCCATGGGTGATACCACCGATAACCTGATCGGCCTGGCCCGGCAGGTTCATCCCGAGCCTGACGAGCGGGAAATGGACAGCCTGCTCGCGACGGGCGAGATGGCGTCCAGTGCCATCCTGACCATGGCGCTGCATGCGCTGGGGGTCAAGGCGATCTCCATGACCGGCCAGCAGGCCGGCATCAAGGTGGATGGCATACACCTGAAGGCCAAGATCCAGGAAATCAACCCCCGCCGCATTCACCACCACCTGGACCAGGGCTGCGTGGTCGTGGTGGCGGGTTTCCAGGGCATGAATTCGTCCGAGGACATTGCGACCCTTGGCCGGGGCGGGTCCGATACCACGGCCGTCGCCCTGGCCGCGGCCCTGAAGGCCGATCGCTGCCAGATCCTGAAAGACGTGGATGGCGTGTTTACCGCCAATCCCCGCGTGGTCCCGGATGCCCGCAAACTGGATGAAATCACCTACGACGAAATGCTGGAACTGGCCAGCGCCGGATCGGAAGTCCTGCAGTCGCGCGCCGTGGAGTTCGCCAAGAACTACGGAGTCGTGCTGGAAGTCATGTCGAGTTTCGAAGTCAAGCCCGGCACGCTGGTGCGGGAGGAGGTCGAGGAAATGGAACAGGTCATCATCCGCGGCATTGCCGCCGACAAGAACCAGGCCAAGGCGACGCTGCTGGGGGTGCCGGACACCCCCGGGGTCGCCGCCCGCATTTTCAAGGAATTGGCCGCCGCCAACATCAACGTGGACATGATCGTCCAGAACGTCAGCGCCGCCGGCATCACCGACGTGTCGTTCACAGTGGCCAAGGACGACATTGCCAAGACGCGCCGGGTGATCGAGCCGCTGGTGAAGGAAATCCGGGCCGCGGGGCTGAATTTTGATCCGGACATCGCCAAGGTCAGCATCGTCGGGGTGGGCATGAAGAGCCACTCCGGGGTGGCCTACCGCATGTTCGACGTGTTGGCGACCCGCCACATCAACATCGAAATGATCTCCACCTCCGAAATCAAGATCTCCGTGGTGATCCGCGCCGGGGAGGCGGATGAGGCCGTCCGGTCCCTGCATGGAGCTTTCAACCTGTCCGTTCCCCCGCGGAAATCCCCGGCGCGGCGGCGCCCGCCGGCGCGGACCAAATCCAGGAAGTAGAGGGGGACCCGGGCCCCGGGAGCTGCCATGAAGCATATTGCCATCTACGACACGACCCTGCGCGATGGCGCGCAGGGCGAAGGCATCAATTTTTCGCTGCCGGCGAAGGTGCGCATTGCCCGCAGTCTGGACGAGTTCGGAATCGACTACATCGAAGGCGGCTTTGCGGCGTCGAACCCGAAGGACATGGCGTTTTTCGATGAGATGAAGAACGTCCGCCTGAAGCATGCCCGACTGACGGCCTTCGGCAGCACGCGGCGCGCCAACCGGGCCGCGGACCAGGATCCCGGTCTCGCCGCCATCCTCCAGACCGGCGCTCCCGTGGCGGCGATCTTCGGCAAAAGCTGGCTGTTGCATGTGGAAAAAGTTCTCAAGACCACCGCCGCGGAAAATCTTCGGATGATCGCCGATTCAGTGGCCTGGCTCAAGCAGCATGGGAAAGAGGTCTTCTACGACGCGGAACATTTCTTCGACGGCTATCTGGACAACCCTGATTACGCCTTGCAAACCCTGCAGGCCGCGGCGGACGCCGGTGCCGATGCCCTGGTCCTGTGCGACACCAACGGCGGGCGCCTGACCTCTGAGGTGGCGCGCATCACCGCGGAGGCCGCGGCGCGTTTCCCGCGGGTCGTCCTGGGCATTCACACGCACAACGACGCCGAGCTGGCGGTGGCCAATTCGCTGGCCGCGATCGAAGCCGGCGCCGCCATGGTCCAGGGCACCATCAACGGGTATGGAGAACGGACCGGCAACGCCAATCTCTGCTCCATCATCCCCGCCCTGGCCCTCAAAATGAAGGCCCGGCTGGCCTGCGGTCCGCAACTGGCCCAGTTGCGCAGTCTGTCCTTGCTGCTGGATGAGATTGCCGATCTGCGTCCCCCCAAAAACCGGCCCTACGTCGGGGAAAGTGCTTTTGCCCACAAGGCCGGCATGCATGTGGATGCCATCGGCAAGATATCGCAAAGCTTTGAGCACCTCGACCCCGCCGCGATCGGCAACGAACGCCGTATCCTGATGAGCGAACTCTCGGGCGCCAGCAACGTCCGCATGAAGACCGGCGAAATGGGCCTCGTCTTTCAGAAGGATTCCCCGGCCATTCAGGACATCCTCCATCGGCTCGAAAACATGGAGAAGCACGGGTACGCGTTCGAATCGGCCGATGCCTCCTTCAAGCTCCTCGTCCAGAAGGTGCTCAAGAAGCATGTGCCTTTCTTTGAACTGCAGGGCTTCAGCGTGGTGGTGCAGAAGGACAACGCCGAGAGCAAGGCGACCACCGTGGCCACCATCAAGATCAGTGTCAAGGGTCAGACCGAACTGACCGCCGGCGAGGGCGAGGGCCCGGTGGACGCCCTCAACGACGCCTTGCGCAAGGTCCTGCGGCGGTTCTATCCGGCCATCGACTCCGTGGTGCTCGAGGACTACCATGTCCGCATCCTGAACCCTGAAACCGCCACCCGGGCCACCACCCGCGTGCTCATCGATTCCTCGGACGGGCGCGAGCATTGGGGCACGGTGGGCGTCAGCGAAAACATCATCGAAGCCTCGTGGGAGGCGCTGGTGGACAGCGTGGAGTACAAATTGTTCCTCGACGAACAGCGCCGCCAGTCCGGTGGCCAGTAAGAGGAGCATCCATGTCCGAATTGCCGAAAAACTACGATTCTCATTCCATGGAGGCCCACTGGTACGCCTGGTGGAAACAAAAGGGATATTTCCACTCCGCGGCGGCGCGGGGCAGCGAGCCATATTGCATCGTGATTCCGCCGCCGAACGTAACGGGCATCCTGCACATGGGCCATGCCCTGAACGAATCCATTCAGGACGTGATGATCCGCCGCAAGCGCATGCAGGGTTTCAACGCGGTCTGGGTGCCGGGCACGGACCATGCGGGCATTGCCACCCAGAATGCGGTGGAGAAAGACCTGAAGAAGCAGGGGCGCACGCGCTGGGACATGCCCCGCGACGAGTTCATCCGGAAGGTATGGGCCTGGAAGGAACAGTACGGCGGCACGATCCTGCGCCAGATGGAGAAGCTGGGCAATTCGTGCGACTGGGACCGGACGCGCTTCACGATGGACGAGGGGCTCAGCGAGGCCGTCAGCGAAGTGTTCATTCGCCTCTATGAAAAGCAGCTGATCTACCGCGGAGAATACATCATCAATTGGTGCCCGCGCTGCTGCACGGCGCTGTCGGACGAAGAGAGCGAGCATCAGGACCAGGCGGGCCATCTCTGGCACATCCGCTATCCGGTCAAGGGCGGCCGCAAAAACGAGTTCGTGGTGGTCGCCACCACGCGCCCCGAGACGCTGCTGGGCGACACGGCGGTCGCCGTGAATCCCCGTGATGACCGCTATGCCAAGTTCAAGGGCAAGACTTTGGTGCTGCCGGTCCTGGGGCGCGAAATCCCCGTGATCGAAGACGATTTCGTGGACCCGCAGTTCGGGACCGGCGCCGTCAAGGTTACGCCGGCGCACGATCCCAACGACTTCGAAATGGGCCGTCGCCACGACCTGCCGATGCTCAATGTGATGACGGAAACCGGCGAAATGAACGAAAACGCCGGCCCCTACCAGGGGCTGGACCGGTTTGCATGCCGCAAAAAGATCGTGGCGGACCTGCAGGCCGCCGGACAGTTGGTGAAGGTGGAAGACCATGCGCATGCGGTGGGCCACTGCTACCGGTGCCAGACTGCGGTGGAGCCGCGCCTGTCGCCGCAGTGGTTTGTAAAGATGAAACCCCTGGCACGCCCCGCCATTGAGGCCGTCAAGGACGGCCGGGTTCGCTTCGTGCCGGAACGCTGGAACAAAGTGTACCTGGAATGGATGGAGAACATCCGTGACTGGTGCATCAGCCGCCAGATCTGGTGGGGACACCGCATTCCCGTGTTCTATTGCGAAGAGCCGGACTGCCAGCACCAGTGGGCCGCCAAGGGCGAACCGTCGAAATGCCCGCGCTGCGGATCGGACAAGTTCTTTCAGGATCCCGATGTGCTCGATACCTGGTTCAGTTCCTGGCTCTGGCCCTTCAGCGTGTTCAACTGGCCCAAGTCCAGCGACGACCTGAAATTCTATTATCCCACCAGCGACCTCATCACCGCCCCGGACATCATCTTCTTCTGGGTGGCGCGCATGATCATGGCCGGCCTGGAGTTCATGGGTGACGTGCCGTTCCGGCGCGTCTACCTGCACGGCACGGTACGCGACAACCAGGGCCGCAAGATGAGCAAGAGCCTGGGCAATTCCATCGATCCGCTCGATATCATCACGGATTACAGCGCCGATGCCCTGCGCTTCAGCCTGATCGCTTTGACCGCCACCGGGCAGGACGTCTACATTTCCAGGGAGAAATTCGAGCTGGGCCGCAACTTCGGTACGAAGATCTGGAACGCTGCGCGGTTCCTGCAATTGCACAGTGCGGGTTTCGCCGGCGGGGCAGGGCACGAGCCGCAGTTCGATCCGGCCCTGTTGACAGCCGACGACCAGCATATCGTCGCGCGGTTGCACCGGACCATTTCCGCGTGTGACGAGAACATCGAGCGCTGCCGCTTCAACGACTACGCCAAGGCAATCTACGATTTCTTCTGGCACGAGTTTTGTGACTGGTACGTGGAATATGCCAAGTTGCCCCTCAATGGCTCCGACGAGCGGCGCAAGAACGAAGTGCTCAAGGTGATGCATTATGTGCTGTCCCGAGCGCTGTGCCTGCTGCATCCGATCATGCCGTTCCTGACCGAAGAACTTTGGCAGGCTTTGGGATATGCGGATGGGGCGGAATCGATCATGATCGCCCCGTGGCCCCGGGTCATGGAGGACGATGCCTTGCTGGCCTGGGGCATCCAGCCCGAGGCGGTGGCCTACGTGGATGCCAAACATGCTGCCATCGGCTTGGCGCGCAATCTGCGCGCGGATTACGGATTGCCCCCGGCCCAGACCGCGGATTTCGTGTTGCGCCCAGCCAATGCTGCCATCGGCGAACGGGTGCGGGCCGACCGCGCCGCCTACTTGCCCTATTTGAAGGCCGACAAACTGGAAGTGGAGTCGGACTTCGTGCCGGCTCGGACCATGCCCAGTGTGATCACCCCGCTCGGCACCCTGTTCATGTCCCTGGAGGGGCATGTGGACGTGGCTGCGGAACGCCGCCGCCTCGCCGAACAGCTCCAGAAAACCGGGCAGGAACTGGAAAATGTCTGCAAGAAACTGGAGAACGTCAATTTCGTCAGCCGGGCTAAGCCCGATGTGGTCGAACAGGTCCGGGGCCGCAAGCGCGAACTCATGGAAAAGCGCGACAAGTTGAGCAAGCTGATCGAAACCCTGACGGCGTCCTGACCCGCACCGCAGAGGCACATGCAAGGAGGAACCGACTCATGGCCAAGGAACTAGCGTTTGTTCTGATCAATCCTTATACCGTTGCCAAATCCAGGACCGGCGGCGTGATCGCTCGCTATATCAGCCGCACGGGCCTGGATTTTGTGGCGGCGCGGATGTTCGCGCCCCATGCCGAACTGGCGCATGCCTACGCCGAACTGATCCGGAATGATCCGGACGTGGACCCGGTCGTGCGTTCGCTCCTGGCCGATTATGTGGAACGGCAGTATGGCCCGGACCCCGCGACCGGCAGCCGCCGGCGCGTCATGATGCTGCTGTTCGAGGGGGAAAACGCCATTCAGGCCGTGAAAGACGTCACCGGCCCGATCCGGCCCACGACCAGCGGCGAGGGTGTCCGGGATACCTTCGGAGATTACATCCTGGACCCCGCCGGCGCCACCCATTACCTGGAACCGGCGGTATTCATCGGCCCCAATCTCAACGCTGCTGGCGAGGCGTTGAAGCTCTGGGCCAAATACAGCGAGGAATGCGGCGGCATCGTGGACGACGCCGGCGACGTTCCCCAGGGATCGGCCCTGGAGAAGGCGCTGGTCATTCTCAAGCCCGATAACTTCCGTTTTGCCAGCGCCCGGCCCGGCCTGATCATTGACATCTTTTCCCGCTCCGGCCTCCGGATCGTCGCCGCCAAAATCCACCGGATGACGGTTGCCGAGGCCGAGGAGTTCTACGGCCCGGTGCGCACCGTGCTGCGCGAAAAATTGAGAGGCCTGGTCGCCGAACGCAGCGCCAAGGCCATCGCCGGCGAGCTGGGCATGTCCGTCTCCGAGGACCTCAAGGGCCGGCTGGGCGAAATCCTGGCCCCGGCCTACGGCGACAACCAGTTCTACCAGATCGTTCAGTTCATGACCGGCCGCTGGGGCGAGGGGCTGGTGGACGAGGAAAAGGCCAAGCCCGGCACGACCCAGTGCCTGCTGCTGGTCTATGCCGGCGTCAACGCCATCTCCCGCATTCGCCACATCCTGGGCCCGACCGA
>JAAZBB010000019.1 GCA_012514035.1 Lentisphaerota bacterium
GGGACCTTGCCGCCGCCGCCGGGGCGGTCGAACATGAACAAGGGCACGGCGTAGCCGGTTGTCAGACCGCACATTTTGCGCAGGATGCGGCGGCCGGTCGACGCCGTCGAACGCAGATGCGAGGTGCCGGACGCCAAGTCGCCTTGATGCAGGTAGTAGGGTTTTACACCCATTTGCAGCAAGCCTTCGTTGAGACGGACCATGACTTCGAGGCTGTCGTTCACGTTCCGGAGCAGCACGGTCTGGTTGACCAGCGGGAGGCCGGCATCCAGCAGGCGCCGGCAGGCCGCGGCGGCCTGCGGCGTCAGTTCCGCCGGATGGATGAAATGCAGGCTCAACCACAGCGGCCGGTATTTTCTCAGCATGCGGACCAGCGCAGGGGTGATGCGTTGCGGCAACGTCGCGGGCACTTTCGTGCCGATCCGGATCAATTCCACATGTGGAATGGACCGGAGGGCTTTCAAGATCGATTCCAACCGTGCATCGCCGAGTGTCAGGGGATCGCCGCCGGAAACAAGAACATCGCGAATGGCCGGGTTTCGACGAAGCCAGGCGAGGGCCTCGGCGGGGGCGGGGGGGGGCTGCCCGGCGGTCCGCGCCCGGGTGCAATAGCGGCAGAAGCAGGCACAATCGCCCGCGGCGAGCAGCAAGGCCTTGCGCGGGTAGGACCGGACCAGGCCCGGCGCGACCTGATGGGCGGCTTCGCCCAGAGAGTCTAGCCGCTCGCCGGGGGCCATGTGCGCCTCGCGCAGATCCGGCAGCATGGTACGCCGGAGCGGCCCGTCCGGCGGTTCCGCCGCCAGCAGAGACAGGTAGTAAGGCGTGATTCCCAGCGGCATCCGCCACGTTGCCGGTCTTGCCAGGGCCCGCCGCTCGCGCGCCGACAGGTCCAGCATCCGGTCCAGCGCTTCCGCAGTGCGCACCCGATGGCGCAGTTGCCAGTGCCAATCGGCCCATTGCGCTGCCGTGGCTTCTGGAAAAGCGCGCCGGCGGAGAGCCTGCTGGCGTCGAAGCTCTGTCCTCTGGCGATCCATCTTCATGCAGAGTCGATATTGCCAAACCGGGAGCATCCAGTAAACTCCTCCCATCGTGCAACCGAAACCCGTGCGATTTGACCAGACCACCGCCCTGGAGGGCGCGGCAGACGCCTCGCCCGATGCCAGCACGGTCGAGGCGGCCAATCCAACGATCTTGCGCGACCTGGCGCCGGGCGCGCCCGGAGGGACCGGCATCGGCAGCCGGCAGCTGATCGCCAACTACCGGGCCATTCTCGCGGCGCGGACCATCTACTATCCGGTGGCCTATCGCTTTCCACGCGAACTGGGGCGCGGCCGCCAAGGTATTGTCTTTCTGGGTCTGCGGCAGGGCGCGCGCGGATGCGTCACCCGCCATGCCATCAAGTTGTTCGATCCCGGTATTTACGGCAACGCCAAGAAATACTGGACCGACATGGGTCGCATCGCCGCCCAGACTTCCAAGCTCCAGTTGGTGAAAAATCCCGCCCTGGTCGCTCCCGACATCTACGAAGAAAGCAACGGCATCGGCTATGTCCAGATGGAAGTCGTCAATGGCATTTCGCTGCGGGAACTGCTTGACGGCAACCATCTCGAGCAAGTGCGCGCGCGGTCCACCGGGGAGGAATGGCGCCGTTTTACCGATGTCATTTTCCGCCTGGAAAACGGCAAGGTCATGATCCAGCCGGGCATCGCGCTGTACATTCTCCGCCAGGTGCTGCGGGGACTCGAGACCCTTCACGAGCTCGGATTTGTGCACTCCGACGTCAAGCCGGCCAACATCATGGTGGATCGCCTGGGCTACGTGAAATTGATCGACTACGGCCGCGCGATGCAGGTGGACGAGCGGATCACCCTGTTGATCGGCACGCCCGCCTACATGGCTCCCGAGGCTCATGAGGAGCGCATCGCGCGCTCCTGTTCCGACATCTACAGCCTGGGGATGGTCGGACTGGAAATGCTCCGCGGCGAGCGGCTGTTTCCTGCGGACCGGCCGCTGGCCGAAGCCGAGCTGCTACGGGCCAAGCGCGAACTGCCCGGCCGGCTCTACGACCTGCTGCCCGATCATGTCCGCCAGAACGCCCAATTCCTGATTCTGCTGCAACACTTCCTGGAGCCCAACCCGGCGGGGCGGTTCGCCACCGCCGAGGAAGCCGAGGTCGGCAGCAATGGCCTGGCCATGCTTCACAAACAGCTAACCTTGGCCGGCAAGGACACGGAGTACGGCCGCGAACTGGAAAACTACCTTTCCAAGATCGTCAATCCGCTCGGCCCGACCTGAGGCGGGCGCAGCTGTGATGGCGTGCAACCCGCCCAATTATATATTCCGCTTGAAATGCGGGGCGGCATGACCGAAAGTTCGAGCCAAGCTGTCAACCGTTCACATCAAAGGAATCCACACATGGCCACCCCAAAACGCACCAGCGACATGGTTTTCAAGGGTCCTGAACGCGCCCCGCACCGGTCCCTTTTTTATGCCCTTGGCCTCACCGCCGAGGAAATGAAGCGCCCGCTCATCGGCGTGGTCTCCTCCTTCAACGAGATCATTCCTGGCCACGTTCACCTCGACAAGATTGCCGAGGCCGTCAAGGCCGGCGTACGCATGGCGGGGGGCACTCCCATCCTGGTGCCGGCCATCGGGGTCTGCGATGGCATCGCCATGAATCACCCCGGCATGTGCTACTCGCTGCCGTCCCGCGAATTGATTGCCGATTCCGTTGAAACGCAGGCCATGGCCCACTGTTTCGACGCCATGGTGCTCATTCCCAATTGCGACAAGATCATTCCGGGCATGCTCATGGCCGCCGCCCGGGTCAACATCCCGGCCATCGTGATCAGCGGGGGCCCGATGCTCGGCGGCGATCTCGATGGACGCCTGCTGAGCCTGTCGAGCGTCTTTGAAGCCGTCGGTGCCTGCAAGGCGGGCAAAATAGGCTTGAAGGAGCTGACGGACTACGAAGAGACGGCCTGCCCCGGCTGCGGCTCCTGCTCGGGCATGTTCACCGCCAACTCGATGAACTGCCTGACCGAAGCCATTGGCATGGGCCTGCCGGGCAACGGCACGATTCCCGCCGTGGCCGCCGCACGTACCCGCCTGGCCAAGCAGGCCGGCATGCAGATCATGAAAGTCCTGGCCATGAATCTGCGTCCCCGCGACATCCTGACACCGGCTGCGTTCACCAATGCCCTGCGGGTGGACATGGCCCTGGGCTGCTCCACCAACAGCGTGCTGCATCTGTGCGCTATCGCCCATGAGGCGGGCGTTCTCATGCCGCTCAAGCGGATCAACGAGATCAGCGCCACCACGCCGAACCTGTGCCGGCTGAGTCCGGCGGGTCCGGATCTCATCGAGCACCTGCATCTGGCCGGCGGCGTGCCCGCCATCATGAAGGAACTGGCCAAAGCCCGGCTCATCGACACCGGGCTGATCACGGTCACCGGCAAGTCTGTTGGCCGCAACATCGCCGGCGTTACAAACCGCAATCCGAAGGTTCTGCGGCCGGTGAAGGACGCCTACAGCCCCACGGGAGGGCTGGCGATCCTGTTTGGCAACATCGCGCCTCGCGGCGGTGTCGTCAAGCGCTCGGCCGTCGCTCCGGAAATGCTGGTCAAGACCTGCACCGCCCGCGTGTTCGACAGCGAAGAGGCCGCCTGTGCGGCCATCTACGCCCGCAAGATCAAGAAAGGCGACATCGTGGTCATCCGCAACGAAGGCCCCAAGGGAGGTCCCGGCATGCGCGAAATGCTTTCGCCCACCTCTGCCCTGGCCGGCATGGGCCTTGACAAGGATGTCGCGTTGATCACCGATGGACGGTTCAGTGGCGCCACGCGCGGATCGGCCATTGGCCACGTTGCGCCGGAAGCCGCCGACGGCGGTCCCATTGCGCTGGTGAAGAACGGCGACAAGATCGCGGTCGACATTCCGGCCTACAAGGTGAACCTGCTGGTTTCCGCCAAGGAGCTCAAGGCCCGCGCGGCGAAGCTCAAGCCCTATCGGTCGCGAGTGAAGGGCGGCTGGCTGGCGCGCTATCAGCGCTTGGTCGGTCCTGCCGACATCGGCGCCGTGCTGCAGTAAGACCACCCGCTGGATCGCGCAGGGGCACATTGTGGTCCGGCAACGGCCGAATCCACGGTGTGGAAAACTATTCGCCGGCCAGATGGCGGATGAACTCGGCCAAGGGGCAGGGGGCCAGCGGGGCGGCCGTCTCCGCCAGTTCGATGCGCAGGGTGTTTTCCAGGATCTGGCCCGGGGGCAGGTTCAACTCCGGGCTGAGGGTTTCGATTTCGGAATAGCCGAGACCCTGGTTGGAATAGACTTCGACCACGCATCCGCCGTCGGGATAGTCGCCCAGGGCCAGGTTGACGACGGATTCGAAGATCACGTTGGTGCCCCGGGCGGCGGTAATCCAGCCGCGCATGGCATCCGAGCCGAGTTTGGTTTCGGCGCCGGGTCTGACGCGGTAGATGGCGATATCCCCGCATTTCGCCAGATGCTTGCGGCCGGGCAAGCGGCCCATCAGGGGCTTCAGGCCGCCGCGGAACTTGGAGGGCTTGGAAATCGGGAGTGCAATCTGGTCCGCTTGGGCGATTTGGCTGATGTTCCAGAGCACGACGGGGATTTCGGAGGGGGCGGTGCGTTCGATCCGCTGTTGCACCACCAGCGTGGCGGAGCCGGGCGCAAGCCGAAACAGACGCGAAACCTGGATATGCAGCGGTGCGCCGTATTCGCGCGCCAGCCGGGCACATTGGGCGCCGTCCGCATCAGTCCAGGCGGCGCAGGTCCAAGGCAGATCGGCCAGCGCGGCCGGAGGGGGCCAGTCCCGGTCGTTGTCCGCGAAAGCCGCCCAGCGCGCCTGCGAAACCGGCCAGAGCCAGTCGCCGCCGATGTTGAAGAAGCGTTCGCCTTTCGGCGGGGTCTGGCCGTGTAGCCCGGGATCCAGCCGGAAGGGGCTGGTTCCGTTGTGCGGAGCGAAATGAACCAACCGGCCGATGGCGGGCACCAAAACGGCTTCGGCCCGGTCGTTTTGCAGGCGGAAAGAGTTGGTCCATCCCAGGAACTCCGAGGGGAGGATGGGCGAAACGGGCGGGGGTGCCTCGACGGTCAGCGCCGGTTGGACGGCCTCAACGGCAAGCAGCACCGGGGCGGCGGCCACCGTCAGGCCGAAAAAGGCCAGCATCATGCCGCAACGGAGCATCGGGTTCATGTCCGCGAACATTAGGCCACGCCGCGGGGAAAATCCAGCGCTACTTGTCTGCTGACGGGCCGGAGTCCGGCGGGGCGGGGGGCTTGCGCATGGCGCGCATCAAGTCGCGGTTGTTGCGGTGCATTGCATCGATTTCCGCAATCAGTTGGGCGTGCTTCGTCTGCTGCTCGGGCGTCAGGTGGGTCGCGATTTCGGCGCGCATGTCGGCCAGCAGGCCGGTGAAGGTGGCGCGGCTCTGCTCCCGGGCCTCCTGGAGGCGGATGCCATGGGCCTGAACCACCGCGCGGATCTGCTCCTGCTGGGCGGCGTTGAGATCGAGGCGCGCGGTCAGTTTCTGCACAATATGTTCGGGCACGTTGCCCGGAATCCGGGAAAAATGCCGGATGCGGGCGCGGATGATGGCGGTGTTGCCGAAGAATCCCAGGCACACGCCCAGAAGCAGCGCGGCCAGCAACAGTAGGATCAATTTGGTCTTTCTCATGGCGGGGCTCCTTTACAGGCCGGACTCGGGCACGTCCAGGAAGGCCTGTTCGAATTCCTCCAGTTGGACGCTCTGCAGCCAGGCCTGGCTGATCTGACTGTCGGCGACCGTGGCGGACCGGCCCACGACAAATCCGGCCGCGAAGATCGCGAGCGAGGCCGCCGCAACGCATGCCCAGGAGGGAATGGCCGCCAGCGGGTTGGCCTCGAGGCGGCCCAGCGGATGCGCAGCCGCCTCCCGGCGGATGGCCCCCATGATGGCGGCCGTGTCGAGGTCCGGAGCCGCCGGACGGTAGGCCGTCCGCAACTGGTCCCACAATTCTGGATTGTTCATGTTCATCGTTCCTTACTCCTTGGCCGGCCGGACTTCTTCCAGGATCGCCTTCAAGCGGCGCCGGGCGCGGAAAGCGCGCACCTTGACCGCCGAAAGCCCGCAGCCCAGTTGCCGGGCCGCTTCTTCCATGGTGCGCTCCTCCAAGGCAACCAGCGTAATGACGGCCCGGTCGTCCGGAGACAAACGCTGCAAGGCGGTTTCCAGCCATTCCCGGGTTTCCTCCTGGGCTGCGGTGTCCGCCTGATGTTCCGCCAAGCGTTTTTGGTGGACGGCTTCAACGCGAACCTGCTCCGATTCGTCCAGATCCGTGAACAGCCGGTCGCGGCGGCGATATCGTTTGCGCCAGAAGTCCATGGCCGCATGCCGGGCGATGCGCAACAACCAGATCCGCACGGGCGCATCGCCCCGGTAGGCCGGCAGGGAGCGGAAGGCGCGGACGAAGGTGTCCTGGGCCACTTCCTGCACGTCCTGAGTCGGGAGGCGCCGAGCCAGGTCGGCCGCCAGAAGCCGTTGATAGGTCTGGATGATCGTGGCGAAGGCCTCGATATCCCCGGCCAGGACGCGCCGGATGGCTTCCTGGACCAGCGACTCGTCGGTGGCGTTGTCGTGTTCGCTCATGTGCAGGACGGACTGGAAACCGGTTGCGGCCTCCGGCAACTACATTTTCATAGAACAGCGGAAGGTTCAAGGCTCCGTTAGAATCTGAATGTCACACTTACGCCCGGGGCATACGGGTAGTACAGCACCGGGGGCGGCGGGGGTGGCGGGTACCCCCAGTAGTACACGGGGGGCGGGGGCGGAACCGTTGCCCACGTAAACCCCACATAGGGGCGGGGACGCCGGTGATGGTGAACCCGCGGCGGAGGCGGATGGTGGCGATGCCGGGGCGTCGGAGGGCGATGGTAACGGGTAGGCACCGGCCGGTTGCCCCGTTCCGAGCGCCGCGAATCATGCTTGCGCGGGGGGGCTGCCTGCGCGCTTGCAGCAATCATTGTGGCGCAGATCAGGGCCAGGATCCATCGGGCAGGGTTGGTTTTCATGGTTTGTGCCTCCAGGCTCGGTTGTGCTGTTCATTCCCATTGGTCGTCTGGTGCGTCATGAAGGTTACAGGGCGAAGCGTGTCCTGCTCACCTGTCCCGGCGCCGTCTTGGCTGGGCTGGCGCAGGGGGGGGGGCTTTCAACGCGGAACTTGACCCATCCGGCTCCGTTCCGCACAATGCGCTCTCAATTGTTGCGGGCATAGCTCAATGGTAGAGCTCTAGCCTTCCAAGCTAGCTATACGGGTTCGATTCCCGTTGCCCGCTCCATTTCAAAAACCCCGTAAAATAAGGACAAAATGCCTTATTTTTTGCATTTTTCCGACAGTCCCCCATTTTTCGCCAGCTTCAAATAAACGCGGATGATGGCAGACTTACGCGCCTTTTTTGTCAATTTTTGTCAACGCTTCCCCAGATTGCCAGCCTGCCGAAAACAGGGTTTTGACAAGTCAGCCGCCCCGATTGTCAACGCATACCTAAAGACCCAGCTTGCCCCCAGCGCCCCGATCCGGCCCCGGCCCCGGCCTCGGCATGGCCGGGACGGACGGCAGCGCCCGGAGCATCCCAGCGCCCCGGCCCCGCGCCGATCCCGGCCATGAAGTCGCGCCGA
>JAAZBB010000020.1 GCA_012514035.1 Lentisphaerota bacterium
TAGGTTTCCAGTGATGCCATGCTCATGTCCATGCCTCCTTTTCGGGTGTCATATATTTTGAGGCAACGGCTTTTTCCTCCCCCCACCGGCCCAGATCCTTGGGTGTCATCTATTATGAGGCAATGCGGCCCAAACGTCGTTTTCGGAAAATATCTTGGCACCGTGCGGTGCGCCGAGTAGGATATCACGACAACAAGGATACGACGCCGGATGGAGGTGCCTTATGACCGTTAAGATCACTCGTGAATTCCTCGAAAAAATTCCCAAGACCGATCTGCATGTTCACTTGGACGGTTCCCTGCGCCTGTCCACGCTGATCGAACTGTCTAAGGCGGCCAAAGTGCCGTTGCCATCCGATACAGAGGCCGGCCTGCAGGAACTGGTATTCAAGGAGAAGTACCAGGATTTGCCGGATTATCTGCGCGGATTCGACCTGACCTGCGCGGTGCTCCAGACGGCAGAAAGCCTCGAGCGAGTGGCGTATGAACTGGCCCTGGACAACATCGCCGAAAACGTGCGCTACATCGAAGTGCGCTATGCCCCTCAACTGCATGTGCGCCCCGGATTCACGGTGGAAGCGGTCGTGGAAAGCGTGCACCGCGGCCTCGAACGGGCCCAGCGGGAGCACAACTCCTCGCCTGGCGTCCGGCAAGGGACGGATATTCCCTTCCACTACGGCATCATCACCTGCGCCATGCGCTTTTTCAACCGCCACATGTCGGCCTATTACGCGCAACTGTTCGATGTGATGCCCCATGCCCCGACCAAAGAAGTCATGTCCATCGCCTCGCTGGAAATGGCCCGGTCCGCCGCCGTTCTGGCGCACGACAAGGGAATTCCGGTCGTCGGGTTCGACCTGGCCGGCGCCGAAGCCGGCTACCCGGCCATCGACCACAAAGAAGCCTACCAGTACGCCCACGTGCATTTCTTGAAGAAAACCGTGCATGCCGGCGAAGCCTACGGGCCCGAATCCATCTTCCAAGCCATCACCGAATGCCATGCGGACCGACTGGGCCACGGGACCTGGCTGTTTGCGGCGGATAAAGTCAAGGATCCCGGCATCAAAGATCCGAACTATTACGTGAAATGCCTCGTGGACTACGTCGCCACCCGGCGCATTACCCTGGAAGTCTGCCCGACCAGCAACCTGCAGACCATCCCATCCATCACGTCGGTCGCCGACCACCCCCTGCGGAAAATGCTGGATGCCAATCTGTCGGTATCCATCAATACTGATAACCGGCTGGTATCCCGCACCAGCGTGACCCGCGAATTGGAACTGGTCTGTGAAAACCTGCCAGTCACGCCCGCCAAGCTGCGGAACATCATCCTGGCCGGCTTCAAGGGATCGTTCTTCGGCCCCTACAATGAAAAACGCGCCCTGGTCCGGCAGGTCATCAATCGATTCGATGCCTTGGAGCATCAATATCTCGGACGTGTCGGAGGCTAGGCCCGCATGCGGATTTCTCCGGGGCCAATGGCATTTCTCCCGGTGCTGGCTCTTCTGGCGGCGCATGTCAGCGGTTGCCGCACCCCCTTGGCCTCTTCCGCGGCGCTTCGCATCGGGACGGTCCGGGACGCCCCGCCCTTGATCTGCCGTCAAAAAGGTCGCTGGACGGGCCTCGAAGCGGACCTGGGCCGGAATCTGGCCGCCCGACTGGGAATGAAACCGGTTTTCATTCCATTACCGGCGGAGCGATTGACGGATGCCCTCCTCACCGGCAAGGTGGACATGCTGATGGCCGGGCTGACCATCACGGACACGCGTCGCCTTCAAATGGATTTTTCCCTGCCCTATCTCGTGGTGGGCCAGGCTGCGCTGATCCGTTCCGAAGATCTGTTGCGCTACAACACAGACCTGAAAATCCGTTCCACCCGATGCCGGATTGGCCTGCTGGCGGACTCCCCGGCCGAGGAACTGGTCGACACGTATTTCTCGCCCGCAGTTCGTTTGGTATTCGCCCGGCCGGCGGAAGGCGCCGGCGCCCTGGAAAAACAGCAAATCGATATTTTCATGCATGATGCGCCCGCGGTCTGGTGGCTGGCCGGGCAATCCAAGGGGCGGTTAATCGTTGCGCCCCCCTTGTTTGCCCGCGAAGAACTGGCCTGGGGCTTTCGCCGCAGCAGCAATGCCCTGCGCGAGGCCGCCAATCAGGTCCTGGCCGAATGGCGACAGGACGGCACGCTGGAAGCCGTACTGCAGCGCTGGCTGCCTGTCTCCCGATAGCATTTTTCCGAACATGACCATGGCCGCATCTTTGCTGATCGTGGGCGCCGGCCCGGCAGGCCTGATGGCTGCCCTGGTGGCTGCCAGCCGCAATCCACCCCATGGCGTCACCGTGGTTGAGCGTCTGCCTGCCGCCGGGGTAAAACTCGCCGCCAGCGGAGGCGGACGCGGCAACCTGAGCCACATTGCAACGGAAGACGAATTCGTCGCTGCATTTGGCAAACATGGGCGTTTCACCCTGCCTGCCTTCCGTGCATTGCCACCCGAAGCTCTTCAGCGCCTTTTGAAAGACATCGGCGTTCCAACCCTTGTTGACGACACCGGGCGCGTGTATCCGCGTTCCCAATCCGCCGCGGCCGTACGCGACGCCCTGTTTCACGCCTGCCGAAAGGCGGGGGTGCGCTTTCAGTTTGGCCAGCAGGTGCAATCACTGACGGTCCCGGCCACTCCTGAGGAGCAATGGCGGGTGGACTCTTGGACCGCCCATTCGGTGCTGCTGGCCGCCGGCGGGCAATCCACTCCGCGCCTCGGCTCCGATGGCTCCGGTTTCGCTCTGGCCCGTTCCTTGGGCTATTCCATTATTCCACCCGTTCCCGCGCTGACCTCCATCCAGACAATGGAAACCTGGCCTGGCATCCTCCGGGGTGTGTCGCTTCCCGACGCCACGCTTGCCATCGCCGATTCACGCGGGTCCGCTGTGCGCGGCGAACTGCTGTTTACCCATCGCGGTCTCTCCGGGCCCGCCGTCCTTAACCTTTCCGGACGGATCGCCCGCCTGCGGTACGACGGGCATCCCGTCATCCTTCGCTTAAGCGTCATGCCGGATCTCCCGAGTTTTGCCCGCCAGCGAACAATCGCCGGAACCAGACGGATCCTGTCCTGGCTGAGCGAATCCCTGCCCCGGTCCCTGGCCACGGTCCTGCTCGAACTGTCCGGGATTCCCCGCGACCTGACTTTTTCACGCCTGGCCATGGGCCAGGAACGCGCGCTGCTGCTTCACCTGACCGCATGCCCCCTGACGGTCTCCAGCACGGGCGGATTTGAGCAATCCATGGCAACCGCCGGCGGCATCACCCTCAAGCAGGTATGTCCTGAGACCCTTGCCGGCCGCTTGACCCCGCGCCTGTTCCTGGCGGGGGAAATCCTTGATCTCGATGGACCCACGGGCGGCTGGAATCTCCACTGGGCCTTTTGCTCGGGATACCTGGCCGGAATGAAGGCCGGTTTCTAGGGAATCTCAGGAACTCCGCATGGCTGCGACGATGGCATCGCAGACGTAATCGAGGGTGCCTTGGGTGAGGCCGGCGACATTGATACGGCCGCCCTTGACGATATACACGCCCTTTTCCTCGCGCAGAAAATTCACTTGCGCATCGGTCAGGCCGCTGAAGGAAAACATTCCTTTCTGGCGGACGATGAAGGCAAAGTCCCGTTCGGGCAGGCGATTCGCAAGGCCGGCCGCCAGCCGCTGCCGGTTGCCGGCAATGCGCAAGCGCATGTCTTCCAGCTCCTGCAGCCACAGATCATGCAATTCTGGATTGCCGAGCACCGTGCAGGCCAAGGCGGCGCCATGCCGCGGAGGATTGGAATAGAGGGTGCGGATGATGCGCTTGATTTGGGAAAGGACCGGCTGGGCCGCGGCCGGGGTCTCCGTTATCGCCAGCAGAGCGCCCACGCGCTCGCCGTACAGGCCCATGTTCTTGGACAACGAAGTCGACACGAGAGCTTCCGGCACCTTGGCGAGCATGGTCAGGAGAGAGCTTCGGTCCTCGGCTAGTCCGTCGCCAAATCCTTGGTAGGCAAAATCGAAAAACGGAAGCCAGCCGACTCGGGCGGCAATGTCCCCCATGCGCGTCCAGGCGGCGGCATCCGGATCCGCACCGGTGGGATTGTGGCAGCAGACATGCAGCAGCACCACGTCACCGGCCGGAACATGTTCCAAGGCCTGGCACAAGGCCTCCGGCTCCACGCCGCGGGTGGCGGCATCGTAATAGGGATATTCCTTGACTGGGCAGCCCGCGGCAGTGAAGACGCCCTTGTGATTTTCCCAGGTCGGGGTGGGCAGCCAGACCGCGGCCCCGGGCCGGAACTGACGCAGCAATTCCGCACCGATCCGCAGGGCCCCCGTGCCGCCGGGGGTTTGCGTCACGGCCACGCGGCCGGCGGCCAGCTGGTGAAAATCCGGCCCCAGGGCCAGCCGGGCCGCCTCGACGCCAAATTCCGGAATTCCGCTGATGGGAGCGTAGTTCTTGGTCCGTTCCGTTTCCCACAGCACTCGTTCCGCGCGTCGAATGCATTCCAGCACCGGGGTCGCGCCTTGCTCGTTCATGAAAACACCCACGCCCAGATTGACTTTGTCCGGGCGGGGATCGTGGCGGAAAGCTTCGGTCAGCCCCAGGATCGGATCGGCAGGCGCGGATGCGATGTTCGATAATGTCATCGGCTTTTTTTCTTTCAGGGATAATAGGCTGCAACCCAGGGGCGGATGGTTTCCTCGCCGACTTTGACGATCGCCATTTCGCGGTGCGCGTTTTCCGCGGAATCGGAGGCATGGGCGGCATTGACCATGATGTCCTGGCCGAATTCACGGCGGACGGACCCCGGCAGCGCCTTGCTGGGATCGGTGGGGCCGAGGATGTTGCGGATCCGGGCGATGGCGTTGACCCCGGCATAGACCAGCAACAGGCAAAGCTGGGTTCCCGGCTTGTTTTTTTCCTCGTCCACCAGTCCCTCGCCCCAGCGGCCGGTCATGAACTGGACGATCTGGTAGAACTGGTTGTCGCCGTAGCGCGGCCCCAGCAGCTCGCCCAGCGGCCCCTTGACCTCCTCCGGCAGCGTCAGGCCCAGTTCGGCGGCGATCGCCTTGGACGCTCGCTCGGCCACCATTCCCTTGAGCTTTTCGCGCAGCACATGGCGAACGGGTCCGTAGAATTCCTCGGCCTCGGCCACCGTCATGCGGTGGATCTTGGCCGCCACGATCCGCAGCCCGGAACGCGA
>JAAZBB010000021.1 GCA_012514035.1 Lentisphaerota bacterium
TAGGTTTCCAGTGATGCCATGCTCATGTCCATGCCTCCTTTTCGGGTGTCATATATTTTGAGGCAACGGCTTTTTCCTCCCCCCACCGGCCCAGATCCTTGGGTGTCATCTATTATGAGGCAATGCGAAGTATAATTTTTTTCCAGCTTTCACTTTACAACCTGTTTGGGGGCGGACTAAGCTATTTGTATATAAGAGTAGAGGTGTGCCCACGATCCGTCCGGAATTGATTGGCCGAATACAAGGAGTTCCGCCATGATTTCCTTAATCCCATCCCGCTTCAACTTAACGCGCCGCGGACCGAACCTTTTGCTGGGGGTAGCCTTGGCTTGCACCCTGCTGCCGGCATCCGCGTGGGCCTGGGGCTGGGCCATACGCGATACCGCCAGGCAAGCCAGTGAGAATCCCACCATCTATTTGGGCGACTCGATTGAATTCCATTGGGATGTCAATGCGGACGGCTGGGGCGCAACATATAAAAAGGCCGGCGCGGGCACGGTGAACACCAGTGCCGGCATGAACTGGCAGGACCTGGCATGGGTGGATGAGGCCGGAGATGGCTATGGGGGCAACGAGGGCGTCAAGAGCGCCGCCTTCCAAGGTACGTCCGTGGCAACGTGGTATTACTCCCTCTGGCTTGGCTGGGGAACTTCCATTGGCGACAATGGGCATTGGTACACTGGCCAGAGTTCCTGGAACGAGGGGTCGGGCACCTTCGTGTCCGGCAGCTATACCGTCAGCACGCTGGTCGCGCCCTCCGCCCAGTCGGCCAGCCAAGCCAGTTCTTCGCAAATCGATTTGGGCTGGACAAAAGGCGTATCCGGCGGCTCCTCCAAGGATACCATAATCTTCCGTTCCACCAGCGCTACCGCGCCTACGCCCGTCGGCGGCACGACCTACAATCCCAACACCGACTATACGCTTGGCGGCATCAGCTACCGATGCATCTATCGGACCAGCGGGACGACCACCAGCGACACCGGGCTTTCCGCGGGTACCAAGTACTACTATTATTTCTTTGCCGAAAACTGGAGTTACTATTCGGCCGGCGTTACGGCCAACGCCTGCACAACAGTGACCATCGGCACGCAGCCGGCCAACGCCACCGTCTGCCTAGGCTCGACGGCGCAGTTCAGCGTGACGGCCAATGCTGGCACGACGCCCACCTACAAATGGCAGGTCTGGAAAGGCAGTTCCTGGGCCGATTGCACGTCGTCGGACGGCTCCAACTTCACGACGCCCACCTTCACCACCGTGGCCACGACCTCGGGCATGAGCGGCTACAAATACCGCTGCGTGGTCACGGACGCCTGCGGTACGACCGCCGTCAACGCCGACGGCAACGCCACGCTGACGGTAAATACGAAATCGGCGGATCCAACATCGGCCACGGCGGGTTCCGCGACGATTTGCAGCGGTAGTTCAACCACTCTGACGCTGAACGGCGGCGGGGGCGGGACCAGCGAGACGGTCAAGTGGTACACCGGGTCGTGCGGCGGCACGCTGGCGGCCACCGGCAACGGTGCCAGCGTTAGCCCGACGACGACCACGACCTACTACGGCCGCTACGAAGACGGTAGCCCCTGCAACTATAACTCGGCCTGCGCTTCGGTGGAAGTGACGGTCATTCCTGCCTCCGCGGGCGGCACCGCGGCGGCGGTGGACTCCTCCGTCTGTTCCGGCACGGCGCCGACGATCAGCCTCTCCGACAACGTCGGCAACGTCGTCAAGTGGCAGTACTCCTCCGACAATTTCGCCAGCGACGTGCACGACATCGCCAACACGACCACGACGCTGGACAACGCGCCGACCATCACCGCGACGACCTACTATCGCGCCGTAGTGCAGAACAGCACCTGCAGCGAGGCAAACTCCTTGGTGGCGACGGTGACGATCCAATCGTCCACGCCGAACATATTCGACTGGCGCGCCGAAGCGGACAGCGGCAACTGGGTCTGGCCGGGCACCGGGGATTATCCGTGGTATTCCAACCCCAATTATTTCACCGAGCCGGAGAATGAAGTCCACATCAAGGTCGACAACAACGTCCAGCTTGCCTGGTACAACGACGTGTCGAGCTTGACCATCAACAAGCTGGAATATGGCTCCAGCGCCACCGAGGCGCGCACGCTGACCGGCAACGCGCTGTCCTTCGCGGACCTTTGCGGCACGGAACCGGCCATCGTGAACAATGCGTCCGCCACCCACGTAATCAACGTGGATCTCGAGGGCGACGACACCGAACCGCTGAACATCGGCGCCACCGGCGGCGGCCTGACTTTCGGCGGCGACATCGACAACAACGGCCAGGACCTCCTTGTGGCCACGCTCAACGGGAAGGTTGTATCCATGTCCGGCGAGATCAGCGGCGCTGGCGGGCTGGCCAAGTACGATAATGGCTCCCTGACGTTGAGCGGCGCCAACACCTATTCCGGAGGCACGACCATCACCGGCGCCAATAGCAAGGTGTACGTATCCGGCGACGGCAACCTGGGCGACACCTCCGGCGATATCCTGATCGACGCCGGGGAAGAGGGCGGCTTGTGGATCACGGGCGCCACGACGCTGAATGCCGGGCGCACGCTCACGATCGACGAGTACGGCGGGTGCATCAACGTTGGCGCCAACACCGTGACCATCAACGGGCCGGTCGTGAATAA
>JAAZBB010000078.1 GCA_012514035.1 Lentisphaerota bacterium
CGCCGCGTACATCCCCGCCGCAAAAATCTTTCGCTCGCTCGGCTCGAAAACCGACCCCATCCTCCACATCCAGTTCACGCGTTTGTGGGGAATTGTGGCCCGTAATCGGGCCGCAAAAAAATGGCGGAGAGGGAGGGATTTGAACCCCCGGTGCTCTTGTGGAGCACACACGCTCTCCAGGCGTGCCCAATCGGCCACTCTGGCACCTCTCCGCAACAAATCGTCCCGGGTAACGTTGTAACCATTCCCGGTGGGCGCGGGGCTTACACCGTCCGGTCCCGCCAGGACCAGCTACAACAAACCCGCCGCGATCCAAATTGGTACCGGAGAAGGGACTTGAACCCATACGCCCGTGAGGGCGCCAGATTTTGAGTCTGGTGCGTCTGCCATTCCGCCACTCCGGCATTTACAATCGCACGCGGAAACCTATCCGCAGCCGCCAAGTGGCGCAAGTCCAAAATCGGCCTGAAATTAGACTGGATTTTCTGCGGAAAAGGGGGAAAATGAAACACAGTATTTTTTTGAGTCAAGCCGCTTGCGGAACGAACGCCAAGCCGGTCCGAGCGGAGCCCGACCCTCCAGAATGCCGTTCAACGGCTTGTTTTCGCCCCTGGAGGGACGACCTCCGCGTCATCCGGGGTCGTTGCGCGGGTGGCGCAGCAGAAAGCGTGATCAACATGTTGGGTCTGATGTTTCTAGGCTGTTGCGCGCTGTTTTTCGCCACATACAAGGTCTACGGCGGGTGGATGGAACGCCGCCTGGATGTTATGGACGAGCGGCTGACACCAGCACACACGATGCGCGATGGCGTGGACTACGAGCCGGGGCCGGATGCGGTGGTATTCGGGCACCATTTCAGTTCCATCGCGGGCGCGGGGCCGATCGTGGGGCCCATCGCGGCCGCACTGCTGTTCGGCTGGGGCCCGGCGCTGGTCTGGATTGTGCTTGGCGTGATCTTTGTCGGCGGCGTGCAGGACTATACCTCCATGATGGCCAGCCTGCGCCACAAGGGCCAGAGCCTCGCGCAAATCGGCCGCAGCACCATGGGCCCGCTGACCTACCGGCTGTTCCTGCTCTTTATCCTGCTGGTGCTGATCTACGTCATCATCGTCTTCCTGGACATGACGGCGGCCACGTTCGCGCCCGCAACGCTGGGGTGGGATGATGCTGTACCGGACGGTCCGCGCATCGGCGGCGTCGTGGCGACAGCCTCGGTGTTCTACATCCTGCTGGCCGTGCTGTTCGGCCGGATGCTGAACCGCTGGCGGCTGTCGCTGCGCAAGGCTACGCTGATTGCGTTGCCGCTGGTGTTCGCCGGGCTATGGCTGGGCGACCTGTTGCCGCTGTCGCCCGCGGTGGTGCCGGCCCTGCTGGGCTCGGACAAGTATTTCTGGTCGCTCATCCTGCTGGGCTACAGCCTGGCGGCGTCGGTCTTGCCGGTGAACGCGCTGCTGCAGCCGCGGGATTATTTGTCTTCCTTCCTGCTCTACGCTTGTTTGCTCGGCGGGGCGCTGGGCCTGCTGGTGGGCTCCGCCACGGGCGGGGCCGAGATCGCCTGGCCGGCGGTCAAGGCGTGGAACTCGCCTCACGACGGCTTCATCTATCCGGCCCTGTGCGTGATGATCGCCTGCGGCGCGGTAAGCGGGTTCCACGCGGTGCTGGCCAGCGGGACGACATCCAAGCAACTCGACAAGGAAAGCTCCGCCAAGCGTGTGGGCCTCGGCGCGATGCTGGTGGAAGCGATCCTGGCCCTGCTGGCCCTGGCAACCGTAATGACGCTCAAGGACGCGCCGCAAGCCGCGCCCCCGGCGATCTTCGCCGAAGGACTCGAGCGGTTTTTCGCGCCGCTGGGCGTGGGGCAAGGCTGGATCCGGGCCTTCGCGATGCTGGCGGTCAGCACGTTCGTACTGACAACGCTGGACACCTGCACGCGGCTGAGCCGTATCATGCTCCAGGAGCTGACGGGCATCGACGCCAAGACGGTCTCCCGCCGGGTGCTGACGACGCTGATCGTGCTGGCGCTGCCAGCCTTTGTCGTGTTCCGCGAAATTCCGGGGGCGGGCGGGGCGATGATGCCGGCCTGGAAGGCGATCTGGCCGGCGTTCGGCGCGACGAACCAGCTCATGGGCGCGCTGGCCCTGCTGATGGTTCACGGCTGGCTGCGCCGGCAGGGCAAATCCGCCTGGTTCGTGTTCCTGCCGATGGTCTTCATGTTTGCCACGACGCTGCTGGCGCTCGGCCAGATCGTCTGGCGCAACTTCACGCAGAGGGGCAGTCCGCTCGTCGGCGGCCTGAGCCTGGTGCTTTTCATTCTGGCGATGGTGGTGCTGGCGGATGTCTCGATCCGCGCGGTCTCCCGCCGGCCCCGGCCGGCGACTGCGTAAGTCTGGCCGGAGTGGACGATTTCGCGGGCCGGACCCCGCGCCCAAACAGATAGAGTCTGTTCCATCCCCAAGGAAACTGCATGCCTGCGGCGCCGGACGACGGAAAATAAATTGGGCACAAATAATGTTGAATATTTCCAGCCGGTCCAGTAGGATTAAGATGAAGTTAGGAAGCAGATTGGTCTTTGGAAAACGAAAACACTGGATTTCTTCCCTGCCTTGTACGACAGGGGCTTAGTTCTCCTACCCAACACGATCCAAATCGGGAGCTGGTGTTCGTTTGTGGACGGCATGTCCGATCCCCGGAATCTCCGGTAAGCAGGCGACAGGTTCCCACCTTATTCAACAATAAGGTCAGGAGATACGTCCCACCGGCAAGGCGGGGATTTTTTTTGAATCGCCACGGGTCAGCCAGGTGAATAGGATGCAGCCACCATGAATTTTATCCAACGAGTCAAGGCGGTCTTTAACGGCCGGAAGGCCGCCCCGCATGTGCCGGCGGTTCCGCCCAGTGTGCCTAAAGCCCGTCCGCCACGGGCTGAAAAGCCTGCGCCGGATTCCCGTCCGGAAAAGCGCAATCCCCGGAGCCGTGATCCGGCGAAGGTCTACGGTGGCCCCCGCAAGCCGCGCAGCCCCCATGCCCCGCCGCCCCAGCCCCGGCGGCATCACGGAGCACCCCCGCGGGAGAAATCGCCCGCCACTGCCTGGAATCCGTCCGAATATCAGGTGCCCGTGGCGGAAGACAAGATCCGCTTCCTGGATTTGGGGCTTCCGGAACCGCTGCTCCACGCCTTGGCCGACCAGAATTTCCGGTATTGCACGCCCATCCAGGCCAAGGCGCTTCCGCTGGCGCTGGATGGCGCCGATGTCTGCGGCCGGGCCCAAACGGGCACCGGCAAGACCGCCGCGTTCCTCCTGACGATCTTCAAGCAGTTGCTGGAGCATCCCGCCCCGGTGAATCGTCGCAAGGGATTTCCGCGGGCGCTGATCATGGCCCCCACCCGGGAGTTGTGCATGCAGATCGCACGCGATGGCGAGGACCTGGGCCGCTACGCCGGGCTGCGGATTCTCGCAGTCTATGGAGGCATGGACCTGACCACGCAACGGGCCGTCCTGCGCGAAAAACACGTGGATGTGGTCGTGGCCACCCCCGGCCGCCTGCTGGATTTCCGCCAGCGCCAGGATGTGGATTTTTCCAAGGTCGAAATCCTGGTGATCGACGAAGCCGACCGGATGCTGGACATGGGGTTCATCCCCGACATGCGGCGCATTGTGTACGGCTGCCCGCCGAAGGATCAGCGCCAGACGATGCTGTTCAGCGCCACCCTGACCCCCGAAGTCACACGCCTGGCGGCCCAGTGGATGCGCAAGCCCGTCACGGTGGACATCGAACCCGAACACGTGGCCGCGGCCACCATCGACCAGCGGGTCTATATCGTGACGGAGGAGCAGAAGTTCACCATCGTCTACAACATCCTTCGGACCATGAAGCCGGAGCGGGCGCTGATCTTCGGGAACCGCCGGGACGCGACCGATCGCCTGTGCGAAAACCTGCGCCACCAGGGGCTGGATGTGGCCCTGCTCTCGGGCGCGGTGGAGCAGCGCAAGCGCGTGACCGTGCTGGAAAATTTCCGCACCGGCCGGGTGCCAGTGCTGGTGGCCACGGACGTGGCGGGCCGCGGCCTGCATATCTCCGGAATTGACCTGATCATCAATTTCAACATTCCCGAGCAGGCCGAAGACTATGTGCACCGCATCGGCCGTACCGGGCGGGTGGGGGAGAAGGGGATCTCCATCACGTTCGCCGACGAGATCGACAGCTATTACATCCCGGCCGTGGAGGAATATCTCAAGCACCCCTTGAAATGCGTGCCGCCGCCGGAGGAATGGCTGGCCCCGCTGCCCCAGCCCATGCTCGAAAAGAAACGCCGCCCGCGTCCCGCCGGCAGCGGCCCGCACAAGACCGGGCGGGGCCGGAATCGGCCGCGACGGCGGTAAGTCCGGCCGCCGTATATCGCCGACCTGTATATCCGGGGCACCCGCAGCGGCCCTCGGCTGGCGCGCGCCTGCGGGAGTTTGGAGCCGCCGGGAAAAAACCCTTGCGCGGTCGGGAATCTGCTGATACGGTGCGCCCTCGACGATTGCCCAGGAGCAGTGAAAACTGGGGCGGTAGCTCAGCTGGTAGAGCATCACGTTCGCAACGTGGGGGTCGAGGGTTCGAATCCCTTCCGCTCCACCAAAGAGCTGTCTCCCGGATGCCCCATGTGGTGGGGTAGCGAAGTGGCCAACCGCAGCAGACTGTAAATCTGCCCTCTATGAGTTCGATGGTTCGAATCCATCCCCCACCACCACCCCTTAAAAACAGCGGTTTTGCTGGTGTTTTTGCGCCTTTTTCGGTCCAGACCGTCCCAATCGGCTTCCCTTGGCTTCCCTTCGTTTCCCCTCAATAGTGGTTTAATTTGGTTAGACAATGGTAGAACAAGGGTAGAAGGGCAATCCGGGGCGGGCGGGCTTCCGGGGCGGGGCAAGCGCCGCTTTTTCCGCTCTGCATCCTCCCAGCGCCCCCGATCCAGCCCCGGCCATGTCACGGCATGGGCGGCGGGGCGGGCGGCTCTCGGGGCATCCTCGGGGCAAAGACGCGGCGGGCAATCTCGGGGGACACACGGGGGACACACAATCCCGGCATCCTCGGGGCGGGCATCCGGCAACGTGACTTTCCCCGGACGGTGGGCGCTCCCTCGGGTCCGGCCCCGGTCCCCCGGTTGGGTCCATCATCGGCGGCAACCCGGTTCCGGGGCGGTGGCGTGTCCATCATCGGCCCGGACGGTGGGCGGCGGTCAGTGTCCCCGGCTCTTGTCGAATCCGGTTGCATGGCCCGGACGGTGGCGCACGGCATCCGCTTCCCGATCCGGTGGCGGTGACTGGTAGCCCGGACGGTTGACGGCCCAACCCTCGGGCGGCGGGCATCGGCTCCCGGCCCGATCTGTCCCCGGTTCATGCTTTCCCGGGACGGAAACCCGGACGCGCCAGCGGGCATCCTATGGATTCGGGCGGCGGTCCATCTCTGCCCCGGCATGGTGAACAATCGCGGGGCGGTCCCCGGCCATCCCCGGCCCCCGTGCGGTTTGACAATTTAGGACACGGGCGCGGGCAATGTCAAAGCGGGTTCCGTTCCCCCGAAAAGTGCGCTTTTGCTGGGGTTTTTGGTCAATGTCGCATAATATAGCTTATGTTGCGCATCTGTGCATATGCAAAGATGCTTGCATTAAAGACTTGCATTGCCTTTCCCCTTAGGGGAAAGTAGCGGCATGAAAACGCCCAAAGTTGAAAGACGCGCCGGAATGAATCCGGCAACCCGTGCGGCCATCATCGCAGTATTGGAAACGGATTCCGCCCTTGTGCCCGCGCAACGCGCCCGCATCATTGCGGCCTGTGATTCGATTTCCAATGATACCCCAGCCCCGGCGCAAGGCATGAGCGCAAGCGCGGCGGCGCGGTCACTCGGCAAGCATCCCGCCACGCTCTCCCGGTGGATTGCGGAAGGGAAGTTGACGGGCGAAAAGATTGAAGGGCGGTTTATCCTCTCGCCCGAATCGGTTGAATCAATGCGGGCGGCTCTCGCGGCCCCGGCCCGGCCCGTCGCCCCCTTGCCGGATAGGTTGGCCCACCTTGCCCCCCGGCTCCCGGCATCCAAGCCCGCCAAACGGCCCCACAAGTCCCGGCGCGGTTGAATC
>JAAZBB010000022.1 GCA_012514035.1 Lentisphaerota bacterium
GAAGACGTCGCGCGCCTCGCGGCCGCAGCCCGCGGCCAGCAGCGCCGCCGCGGCAAAACCCAGCATCCAGCCCATCCGCATCGTCTTCATGCTTTTCTCCCCTGCGTTTTCGCCGGCGCGGCGGCCAAGCCGTGTTGCAAGAGCGCGACCACATGCCGGCCCAAATCCTGCTTGCTCACCCGGCCGATGAGCGGAATCCGGTCCCAGTCCTTCGCCATCGACAGCGGCAGCATCGTCAGCACCATGATCGACATGAAGGTCAACTGCGGATTGATGCCGGGATTCACGCGGCCGGCCTTCTGGGCCGCCGCGAGCCCGGCCTTGAACCGTTCCGGTTTGCCGAGATCCACGCGCTGGATCAGTTTTTCCCGCAGCGCGCCGCCCTGGCTGATGACCTCGCGCACCCACAGCGGCGGCAGCCACGGCCAGACATCCGACGCTTCCACGATGCGCCAAACCAACTGGTCCACCAGCGCCAGCGGATCGGGCGCGCCGCGATCGAGTTCGCCGGCGATGAAGGCGATGAACTCGCCGACGAGTTTTTCCGCCACGACGGCGTCCAGCAGCTGGTCCTTCGTCTTGAAGTAGTAGTGGACCATGGCGGAGGTCACGCCCGCGCGCTTCGCGATCTCCGCCACCGTGGTCCCCGCCACGCCCTGCTCCGCGAAGAGCACGACCGCCGCATCCAGCAGCCGGGCCCGCACGCCGGAGCGCTCTTGGCCGGGTTTCGTCTTCATGCGCCTCAATCTAACTAACTGGTTAGTTAATTGCAAGCCCCGTTTTCCGCCGTTCGGTCCAGGAAGGATTTCATCCCCGGGTCACTTCGCCGCGGCCAGCGGCCCCGCCAGCGCGTCGGCCAAGGTTCGGGCCACCACGGCGTGGCCGCGCGGGGTCAGGTGGATGTTGCCCGGGAAATAGAGCAGGTTGTCCTCCGCCGGGGCTTGCTCCTGGGCGATCCGCTGCAGGGCCGGCGTCAGGTCGATGAATTCCATCCCCAGTTCCCGGGCAAGCGCCGCCAAGGCTTGCCGCTGGTCCCGGCTGAACCGGGCCAGCACCTCCCCCAGCTCCGGATCCCGGAACTCCGCCGGCGCGTAGGCGATCGCGGCCGCCGGAGTGTAGACCAGGACGGGCCGGAACCCGTGCGCATCGGCCAACCGCCGGAATTCGCGCAGCGGTTCGGCAAACGCCCCGTACGGGATTTCGCCGGCCACGGCCCGGCGCGCGACCACCGCTTCATCGCGGCTGCTCTGCTCCTGGTTGAACGGAACGCGGCCGACGCGGAACCGGTAGTCCACGCGGCCTTCCTGCCGGTTGGCGCGGGCGTTTTCGCGCAAGTAGATGAGCCCGCCCGCCACCAGGTTCCATGCGTAGCTGCGGCGCCACGCGAAGCCCGTCTTGTGCCCGCGCCCCGCGCCGGCCGCGCGGGGCATCTTCCCCGACCGGTATTCGAGATGCTCCATGATGTTCAGCAGGTCGTTCCCCTCGTAGAGGTTCATCACCACCACGCGCGGGGACTTGGGCAGGCCGAACCGCTTCAGGATCTGCAGGTACTCATAGGGCCCCGTGCCCCCGCGGCCGAGGTTGTACGCCGGACACCCCAGCGCCGCGCCCAATTGCATCGGCCAGGCGGTCGAAGGCTCCACCGCCGAGGGCCACGTGAAGGAATCCCCGATCGCGAGGAGGTCGATGTTCGAATGGGCGTTGTAGATCCCGGGCGGATTGCCGAAGCCGATCTCGTCGGTCTTCACCTGGCGCACGGCGCCGCAGGTGTCCTGGCCGTACGGCTTGATGGCGTAGGGCTTGAAGATGCGGATCGCGTCACCGCCGTCGTCGCGCGGCATCAGGATCGTGTCGGCCCGCGTCGGAAACCGCCCCTGCGCCAGCCGGGCGCGCAGCTCCGGCTCGAAATGCACCAGCGCCTTCGCGGGTATGGCCCACGGCAGCATCCGGAACATCGCCTCCAGTCCCGCCACGAAAATGGCCAGGCTGGCCAACAGCCCCCCCGCCACGCCCCATGCGTTCCGCCACCGCGGCGCAACGGCCTTCGCTTTCAACCCGCCGGAAGATTCTTCAGCCATGGCGGACAGGGTGCCGCACCGGCCCGTTCCGGTCAAGCCCCTCGCTCCTCGACGCCTCGTCCTTCGCGGGGTATGTTTCACGTGGAAGGTGCCGCGGCGGTCCAGCGACCTCCGCTCCGGAGTTTCCGCCACGAACCCCACAGGATGTCCACCGATGCCGTTGAACGCGCAAAACGCCTTGGAACCGGACGGAAAATCAAAGCCCGCCCGGCTTCGGCGGCGGACCCGGAAGCCGGCCGTGTGGGCGGGTGGAATCTTCGCCGCGGGGTGCGCTCTGCTGGCAGGCGTTGCGCTGCTTTGGGCCCCGCGGCCGGCCGCGCCCGCTCCGGCCCCCTTCCATTTCCGGGCCGTCTGGATCCAAGACCGGGCCGGGATGCGCGATGTCCATGCGCTGGGTTCCGACCTCTATTTGATGGGCATGGATTCCCGGCGGGGGGGCCGGGAACGGCCGCTGCTGCGCACCCCGGGCCGTTATTGCCGCCCGTTGCTGACCGACGACGGCCAAACGGTCGTCTATTCCGACCGCCGGACGGGCGGAGCCCATGCGCTGCGGTGGGGCGGGCGCAAACCGCGTTTCCTCGGCCCCGGACGCGCGCTCGACACCTGGACCGACCCGGCGACGAAGCTCGTCTGGGTCGCGCTGGGCGACGGGGCGGATCCCCATCCCCGCCTCCACCGGCGCATCCGGCTCGTCCGCCTCGACGATCCCGCCATCCATCGCGACCTCGGCCTGGAATTCGCCGTGAACGAAAACAACTTCCAGTTCCACGACGACGGCCGCCTGGCCAGCGGCGACCGGGCCGGGGCCGGATGCGGATTCGTCGATCTCGAAACCGGCGAATGGCGCCAGACCGCCGACGGTTGTTGGCCGACGATGGCGCCCGCGGGCCCGCCCGTCGTCGCCGTGCTCCAGGACGGGCACCGGACGTTGGAACTGGTGTCCGTGGAGGACCGGCGCCGGATCCGCATCGACGCCGCGGCCGGAATCGATCCCGCCGCCGGCGAGGTTTTCCATCCGCGCTGGACGAACCGCCGCACGCACATGGCGCTCTCGGGACCCTATTCGGCGGGAACCGGCCGGAACCGCATCGGCAACGGCGGGCCCGCCGTTGAAATCCACCTGCTGGAATTCACGGACGATCTCGCGGCCCTCCGCGCCACCTATCCGATCACGCGGAACGGCTTCGCGGATTTCCAGCCGGACATCTGGATCGCCCCTGGCGATTGAATTTCCCTCCGGCCCTTCCACGGGCGATCTCCCCATCGCGCGTGCGGCCCCAGCCGTTCTCTCCCGGCGCTGTGGGTGGAGGCAAGGCCGCGGGGCTGGCGGAAACCTTAAGCATTCTTCAGGATGCCTCCATTGCATCAATGTGCCCAAGGGGCGAAAGTAAGGACGGTAGTGGGTCGACCTGTGCCCCGTTCAGGACGGCATGTCCGCATCATGCCGGCGGGCGGTGGAATCGGTCTGCCCCCGCTTCCGCCATGAACATGCCCGATGCCCGCCCAAGCGAATTTCGCCGGCCGACCCTGTCGGTCTTGGTTCCCGCGTTCAACGAAGCCGACTGCATCGCCTCCGTCGTCCGGGAAATCGCCTGCGTCCTGCACGGCTTGGCCCAGCCCTCGGAAATCATCGTCGTGGACGATGGCTCGACGGATGACACCGTCCTCCGGCTGCAGGCGCTTCAGGCCGAGATCGCCGAATTGAAGATCCTGCGGTTGCCGCGGAACTCCGGGCAGAGCGCCGCGCTGGGCGCCGCCTTCCAGGTCGCCCAGGGCGGAATCTTCATCACCCTCGACGCCGACGGCCAGAATGACCCGGCCGACGTGCCGGCGCTCGTGGCCCAACTGGACCATTGCGATCTTTGCTGCGGCTACCGCACCCGGCGCCAGGACATCTGGTCCAAGCGCATCGGCAGCCGCCTGGCCAACGCCATCCGCAACCTCGTCCTGCGCGAGAAGATCCGCGACACCGGCTGCACCCTCAAGGCGTTCCGCGCCGGCTGGGCCCGGACCTTGCCCATGCAGTTCCGCGGCCTGCATCGGTTCATTCCCGCGCTGATGGCCATGGCCGGCGCACGCATCGCGGAAATCCCCGTGCACCACCGCCCGCGCACCGCGGGCGAAAGCAAATACACCAACTGGGGCCGCCTCCGGGAAACCCTCTGGGACCTCTGGGCGGTCCGCTGGATGCAAACACGGCATCGGACGATCCAACCGGAGCTCATCCAATGGAAACACTGAAGCATTTCATGGACGTGCTGGCCCAACCGATGGGCCTGCTGGGCCTGCTGGGCCAGGCGCTGTTCTTCTCGCGCTTCCTCGTGCAATGGGTCGCCTCGGAGAAAAAAGGACATTCCGTGGTCCCGCTTTCGTTCTGGTATCTCTCCATCGGCGGCGGCGGTTTGCTGCTGATCTACGCCCTCTGGCGCAAGGATCCCGTCATCACCCTCGGCCAGGCCGTCGGCTTGTTCGTCTACGTCCGCAACCTGATGCTCATCCACCGCCGGAAAACCGTTTCCGCCTCCGCCGGCTCATGAATTCGCTCGCGCCCCGGCCCGCCTTCTGGCACCTGCTGCTCCTCGCCGCGCTCCTGTGGGGCGGCGAATACCTGCGCCGCGACTGTTGGGAACCTGACGAAGCCCGGGTCGCCTACGTCGCCCGCGAAATGGACCAGGACGGCCACTGGCTGGTGCCCCATCGCCACGGCGAATACTACGCCCACAAGCCCCCGCTGCTTTACTGGCTGATCAACCTGTTCTCCTTCGCGACGACCTGGCCGGTCGGTCGCCTGACGGTGCGCCTGCCGGGATTCTTCGCCGGCCTCCTGACCTTGTGGGCCACGGCGCGCCTCGCGGAACGCTGGGCGGACCGGGCCGCGGCCTGGCCCGCCGCGCTGACGCTCCTGACCACCTATCTGTTCTGGCACGAGATTGGATTCGCCCGCCCCGACGGCTTGTTGCTGGGCTGGACGACGGGCGCCGTGGCGCTCCTGTTCTGGAACGACGACGCCCCGAGACGCTGGAAGCCCGTCTGGGCGTGGCTGTTCATGGGCTTGGGCATCCTGACCAAGGGCCCCGTCGGGCTCATCGTCCCGGCCGGCGCCTATGCCGCCGCGCGGCTGGCCGCCGGCGAAGGCCGGTTGCTTCGCCAATCCCACTGGATCTGGGGCCCGCTGCTCGCGCTGGCTCTGCCGGCAATTTGGCTGGGACTGGTTTGGTGGACGGGAGCGCCGGAAGGCTACTTGCGCGAGCTGCTCATCGGCCAAAACCTCGAACGCGCCGCCGGCCAACTCGGCCATCGCCAGCCTTTTTACTACTACCTGCCCAGCCTCGCCGCTGATTGGATGCCCTGGACCCTCGCCCTGCCCGCCGCCGCGCTGATCCTCTACCGCGACCCGGCCCGCCGCCGCCTGCTGCGGCGCCTCGGCGGCTGGATCGGTTTCGTCGTGCTGTTCTTTTCCCTGCTTCCCACCAAGCGCAACGTCTATGTCCTCGGCGCCGCGCCGGCATTCGCGATCCTGGTCGGATCGGCCTGGTCCGGCCTCGACGCCGGCGCTTTTCGCTGGGCGCGGTTCGCGCGCAGCGCGTTCATAGCCCTGTTGCTCGCCGCCGGCCTGGGGCTGCTCGCCGCCAGCTTCTGGCCGCGCCTGCCCATCGCCGGCTGGACGCTGTGGCCCGTCGGGCTCGTTGCCTTGCTCGGCGCCGGCGCCTTGTGGCGCGAAAGCCGCTGGGGCAATCCGCCGACGTTTTTCCTGCTGGCCGCGCTGGTCTGGCTGGCCGCGGAGGCCGCCATTGGCGTGCTCGTCTATCCCGCCGTCAATCCCCTCAAAACCCCGGTCGCCCTCGCCCAGGCCGTGCAGGACCGGCTGCCTCCGGACCAGCCGCTGTTGCTTTACGCCATGAACGGCGAACTCCTCGCCTACCATTCCAACCGCCGCGGCGAAGCCGTGCGCTCCCCGGACCAGCTGTTCGCCGCGATGCGGCGCGAGGGTCGCGGCTTCGCCGTCTTCGAAAAGCGCGGCTTCGACGCTTGGCCCGCCGCCGCGCCGCCGCTCGTCGGCGCGACCGGGGAATTCCGCTCCGGCGGCCGCCGCTACGTCTGGCTGGAATACGACGTCGCAACCGAGCCGACCACACCCGCCGCCCCCGCCCAAGGAGACCCATGAAAACGCCGATTGAAAAACTTCGCCTGCCCCTTTCCCGCACGGCTTCGGCCGTCGTGGTGTTTTTCCTGGTGTTCTCCACAAGCCGCTGGGAAGCGCGCGCCGAATGGGTCACGCTCGCGCTGTTCACCGCGGGCATGGCCTGCGTGGCCGTCGCATCGCTGGGGCGCATGTGGTGTTCCCAATACATCGCCGGCTTCAAGAATCGCCGGCTGATCGTCGAGGGCCCCTATTCCACGTGCCGAAATCCGCTGTATTTCTTCAGCGCCATCGGCGTGCTGGGCATCGGCCTGTGCACGGAAACGCTGACGTTTCCGTTGGTGCTGCTCGGCGTCATGGCCCTGTATTATCCATGGGTCATCCGCGACGAAGAACGCCGCTTGCGCAGGAGTTTCGGCGACGAATTCGACGCCTATGCGCGGCGGGTGCCGGCCTACTTCCCGCGCCTGGCCTTGTTTTCCGAGCCGGCGACGTACGAAATGAAGCCGGCCGCCTATCGCCGCCACATGTTCAGCGCCCTGTGGTTCGTCTGGATCGTGGGCCTGATCGAGTTTGCCGAAGGCCTGAAGGAACTGGGGTGGATCCACCCGTTCTGGTCCATCTATTGAGGCCCTGCGCGGCGCGGCCGGATGCGGCCGCGGCCGCTACGAAACGAAGCGCGGCAGCCGGCATTCGAACCGCGCGCCGGGCTGGCCGGGATTGGCCAATTTCAATTCGCCGCCATGCACCGCCGCGATTTGCGCCGCCAACGCCAGTCCAAGTCCAGCCGTGCCGGTTTCGCTGCCCGGCACCTGCGTGAACCGCTCGAAGATCTTTTGCGCGAATTCGTCCGGAATCCCCGGCCCGCTGTCCGTCACCGCCAAGCGGACCTCGCCGGCCGCGGCGCCCACCTCGATCCGGACCGTTCCGCGCTTGGGCGTGTGCCGCAGCGCGTTGTCCACCAGATTGCCCAGCAGTTCGACCAGCAGTTCCTCGATTCCCGCCACGCGCGCGTCGGAAGTGGCCACGGCCAATTCCACGCCGCGCACCTCGGCCAGCGGCTGGTAGATTTGCCGGACCTGCTCCACCACGCTTCCCAGCGGAATCGGCGCGAACCGCGCCTTCAGCGCTCCGGCCTCCAGCCGCGAAAGTTGCAGCAGTTGCTCCACGATGCGCGTCAGGCGGTCCAGTTCGCCCAGCATGGTCTCCAGCGCCTCGCGGTAGTCCGCCGCCGACCGGGCCCGGCTCAAGGCCACCTCGCCCAGGTTGCGCATCGCCGCGATCGGCGTGCGCAACTGGTGGGCCGCGTCGCCGCTGAACCGCTCCAGGCGCCGCAGCGCCCCCGCGTAGCCGTCGAACGCCGCGTTCACCGTCTCGGCCAGGACTTTCGTCTCGTCGTCGGGCATCGTCGTCGTCTCGATCCGTTCGTCCCAGCGGCCGCCGCGGATGCGCTTGGCCGTCGCGGCGACGGCATGCAGCGGGCGGGTGATCCGCCGCGCGATCCACCACGCCGCCCCGGTCAAAGGCACCAGCAGCAGCACCGTCAGTCCCGTGGCCTGCAACACTTCCTCGAGTCCTTCCCGGAACGACTCGTAGGGATTCGCCACCCGGTGGACATATTCCACCGCCGTGTAGGTGATCGCCTGGCTCCCCGCGAACAACCCCAGCAGCACCAGCAGGTACAGGAACGTCCGCGAACGGAATTTGATGCTCACGAATTCTTCTCCGCCAGCCGGAAGCCCACGCCCCGCACCGTCTGGATCAGCTTGGCCGGATGGTCCTTGTCGATCTTTTCGCGCAGGTGCGACAGATGCACGTCGATCACGTTGTCCAGCGGCGTCAGCCGCCGGTTGACCTTCCAGACTTCGCGCGCGAGCAGGTCGCGCGAAACCGGCTGGCCCCGCCACTGCGCCAGCAGCGCCAGCACATCGAATTCACGCGCCGTCAGGTCGATGGACCGGCCCGCCCGCCGCACCTGGCGGCGCAGGCGGTCGATTTCCAGATCTCCGACGCGCAGGATGTCGTCGTCGGATTGCGCGATCGCCGTGCGCAGACGCGCGCGGATCCGCGCCAGCAGTTCGGCGAAGGCGAACGGCTTGGTCAGGTAGTCGTCCGCGCCCTCTTCCAACCCGGCCACGCGTTCGGGCAGCGTGTCGCGCGCCGTCAGGATGACCACCGGCATCCGATGCCCCGCCTGCCGCAACCGCCGCAACCACGTGCGGCCGTCGCCGTCGGGCAGGTTCAGGTCCAGCACCACCAGCGCCGGAGCCTGGCGCGCCAATTGGGCATCGGCCGCCGCCAAGGTTCCCGCCCCTGCCACGGCGAACCCCGCCTCGCCCAGTCCGCGCGCCAAGCTCTCCGCCACGCGCGGATCGTCCTCCACCACCAGCAATCCCGCCGGCTCCCTGTCCGAGACCACTTTCATGCACCTGAAGCAATCTTAAGGCGCCGCTTTTTGAAAGCGAGGACATTCCGCGGCATCTTCCCGCCATGCACAACGCGTTCCAGATCCTGTTTTCCTCCGGTCGAATCGCCCGCGCCGCGCTCCACGAACAGCAGGCGTGCATTCGCGACATCCATTCCCGGCTCGCGCCCTATCTGTCCACCCCCGACGGCACGCCGGGGGCCTACGCCGTCCAGCCCGCCCCTTTGCCCGACGCCAACCTGGCCTGGCGCAGGAACATCTTCTCCACGCTCTTCCAGTCCGTCTACCACCTGATGGACATCCCCGCTCCCCGCCGCCTGCTCTACGGCAAGTTGATCCACCTGTTCCGCACGTGGGTCACCTCCGCCGACAACCTGCTCGACGGGGAAGACAAGGAAGTCGTGCCGATTTCCATGCCCGGTTCCGCCCGCGTCATGCGCCAGGTCGTCGCCGTCATGGCCGCCGACCGCGTCCTGGCCGAAATCCTCAACGACGCCGTCGCCCAAGGGACGCTCACCGCCGCCCAGCGCGACGAGCTCGCGCGCGAATCCTTGCGCCGCCTGCTGCCCAGCGCCGCGCAGGAAGCCACCGAGGAAGGCGGCATCACCGTCCGCCCCCCGCCGGAAGAAGTCCTCGGCGTCATCCACCGCCTCAAGACCGGCCTCCTGTTCAACGTGGCCTTCGTCGGCCCCGAAATCGTCGAACCCGGCGGCTCCGTCCGCGCTGCGCGCCTGCGCGCCGCCCTGATGGATTTCGGCCTCGGCTGCCAGGTGCTCGACGACATCCGCGACATGGCCCGCGACCTCCTCGAACGGCGCCACAACTACGTGCTCTCCATCCTGGCCCACGAGGCGCCGGACAGGCTGGCGGCTCTGCCGCCGCGCACGCGGAACGTCACCGACCGCATATATCTCGACGTGCCCCAGTTCGCCCTGCCCGCCGCCCGGCGCGGCCTCGATCTCCTCGTCTCCGGCCTGCGCACGCTGGGCGAGGCCGGCCTCGGCTACGACGGCGCGCAGGCCGAATCGATGGCGCGCGCCATGTTCCCCGTGCTCGACTTGGAGGGCCTGCCCGTTGCCTAAGAAGCTCCATCCCCGCTCGGCCGTCGCGCAGCGCACCGCCGGCATCACGCTCGACCACGCCGCGCCGCTCTACGACTGGCTCGCGCCGCTCATGACCCTCGGCTCGGAGCACCGCCTCCACCGCCGCGTCGTGGCCGACCTCGCCCTCGACCGGCCCGCCGAAAATCCCGGCCAAGCAAAAGAACTCCGGATCCTGAGCGCTCGCCGCGCCCCAGCCCCCCACGGCCTCGCGCAGTCGGTGAATCAGGTCCCGCCTCCCCCGCGCCACCCGTTGCGATTCA
>JAAZBB010000079.1 GCA_012514035.1 Lentisphaerota bacterium
CCCATCCTGGAAGAACTGAAAACGGCCTATGCCGGCCAGCTCGAGGTGGAGTTCATCGACGTCTGGAAGAACCCGGACGCCGGCAGCCAATACGGCATTCGCGTCATTCCCACGCAGATTTTCTACGATGCGCAAGGCAATGAACTTTTCCGGCACGAAGGATTTTTCGGCAAGGAGGACATGCTCGCCAAGTGGCAGGAGCTGGGCGTGGATCTCCAGCCGCAGGCCGCCCCATGATCCAAACGCTTTTCACCATCTTGTCCCGCGTCATCGAGGGCAATCCGGCCATCGCGCTTTCCGCCGCCGTCGGCTGGGGCATCCTGAGCATCGTGCTCAGCCCCTGTCATCTCGCCAGCATCCCGCTGATTGTCGGGTTCATCGACGAGCAGGGCCGGATCTCCACGAAGCGCGCCTTCCAGATCGCCCTGCTCTTCTCGCTGGGCATTTTGATCACCATCGGGCTAATCGGCGCCGCCACCGCCTGGGCCGGCCGCATGCTCGGCGACATCGGCGCCGGTGGAAACTACTTGGTCGCCGCCGTCTTTTTCCTGGTCGGCCTGCATCTGATGGGCGTGATCCCCCTGCCCTTCACCGGGCCTGGCCAGGTCAAAATGAAGCAGCGCGGGCGCCTCGCCGCCTTCATTCTCGGCCTGGTGTTCGGCGTGGCCCTCGGCCCCTGCACCTTCGCCTACATGGCGCCGATGCTGGCCGTGACCTTCAAGCTCGCCGCCGCCCACATGGCCTACGGCATCCTGCTGCTGCTGGCCTACGGCATCGGCCATTGCGCCGTCATCGTGTTTGCCGGAACCTTCACCGAGAGCGTCCAGCACTACCTGAATTGGAACGAGGCTTCCCGGGGCGGGCTGATCCTCAAAAAGGTCTGCGGCGTTCTCGTCCTCCTCGGCGGTCTCTGGATGATCTACGCCGCGTCATGAAACCTCGCCCCAAACTCCGCGTCCTATTCCTCTGCACGGGCAACTCCTGCCGCAGCCAGATGGCCCAGGCTGGGCCCGGGCCCTGAAAGGCGCTCAAATCAGGGCGTTCTCCGCCGGCATCGAGACGCACGGGCTCAATCCCCACGCCGTCCAGGTCATGGCCGAAGCCGGCGTGGACATCTCCGGACACACGCCCAAGACCGTCGCCGATTTGCCGGTTAAGGATTTCGATTACGTCGTGACCGTCTGCGACCACGCCCGCGAGTCGTGCCCGCTTTTTCCCGGCAAGATTAGAGAGTCTAAAAGAAATTTAACCACAGAGAACACAGAGTTGCACAGAGAAAATCCACCCCCCCTCTGTGAACCTCTGTGTCCTCTGTGGTAAAAACAGGGGATTCAATATGACCTGCAGCACCGCACCGATTCCCGAACAACGGAAGATGACCAACATTTTCGAGCGCTATCTGACCGTCTGGGTCGCGCTGTGCATCGGCGGCGGCATTCTGCTCGGCAAGCTCGCGCCCAACCTGGCCAAGACCCTCGACGGCCTGGCCATCTCCGTCAACGGCGCGCCCGTGGTTTCCATTCCCATCGCCATCTGCCTCTTCTTCATGATGTACCCCATCATGGTGAAGATCGACTTTGCCTCGGTGGTGAAGGCCGGCAAGAGCGGCAAGCCCTTGTGGTTGACGTTGTTCGTCAACTGGGCGATCAAGCCCTTCACCATGTTCGCCATCGCCTATTTCTTCCTCGGGTTCGTGTTCAAGGCGTTCATCGGCCCGGACGCCATGGATCTCGTCAAGATGCCCTTCGGTCTCGACCTGCCCGTCGGCGCGAAGCACGGCGCGGGCACCGTGGTCCTCGTTGAAAGCGTCAAGATGCTGCAGGTGCCGCTGTGGCGCAGCTATCTAGCCGGCTGCATCTTGCTGGGCATTGCGCCCTGCACGGCCATGGTGCTGGTGTGGGGCTATCTCGCCCGCGGCAACGACGGCCTCACCCTCGTGATGGTCGCCATCAATTCGCTGACGATGCTCCTGCTCTACGGCCCGCTGGGCGGCTTCCTGCTCGGCGTCGGCCGCTTGCCAGTGCCCTGGCAGGCCCTGTTGCTTTCCATCGCCATTTATGTGGCTCTGCCGCTTGTCGCTGGCTATTTTTCCCGCAAGTGGATTCTCGCCGCCAAGGGCGAGGTCTGGTTCAAGGAAAAATTCCTCCACGTTCTAACACCCGTCACGATCATTGCGTTGCTGACCACGCTGGTCCTGCTTTTCAGCTTCAAGGGCGAGATCATCCTGGCCCATCCGCTGACCATCCTGTGGATCGCGATCCCGCTGTTCATCCAAACGATGCTGATTTTCTGGCTGGGCTATGCCGCCGCCCGCGCGCTGAAGCTGTCCTATGCCGATGCCGCCCCCGCCGCGATGATCGGCGCGTCGAACCATTTCGAGGTCGCCATCGCCACCGCCGTCATGCTCTTCGGCCTCTCCTCCGGCGCCGCCCTGGCCACGGTCGTCGGCGTCCTCATCGAAGTGCCGGTCATGCTCGGACTGGTGCGCATCTGCACCCGCACTGCGCCTTGGTTCCCGGCCACCGCGGAATCCTCGCCGGTCATCTCCTCCCGCGAATAGCGCCGGGCGACTTGGAAAGCCAAGCCCGTTCCGCCAGCGCGCAAACGCACGGAAGAAAAGGCCCCGCCGCGCATTTCATTGCCGACAAAGATTGATATTTCCGGATGCTTTTCTGAAAATATGGCCCTCATCTTCGGAAGGCAGCCCATGGACGGAACTCAGTTGTTTTTCTTGATCTTCACCGTGCTCGGCGGCCTGGCTCTGTTCATCCTGGGCATGGGCATCATGTCCGACGGCCTGCGTGTCGCGGCCGGCGCCGGCCTGCGCACGCTGCTGACCATGGCGACCGCCAACCGGTTCGCCGGGCTGGCCCTGGGCACCCTGCTGGGTTTCCTGGTCCACTCCTCTGCCGCCTCCGTGATGCTGGTGGGCTTCCTTAACGCCGGTCTGATGAGTCTGGTGCAGGCGGTGACGCCCATGCTGGGAACCAACCTGGGCACCTCGCTGTCGATGCAGCTGGTTTCCTTCCGGCTCACCGACTACTGCTATGCGGGTATTGTCGTAGGACTCATCATCCAGATGGCGTTGCCGGGGGAGCGCGCCAAGTCACTCGGGCGTGTCCTGATCGGATTCGGGCTGCTGTTCCTCGGGATGAAGACGATGAGCGAGGCCATCGCCCCCCACCGCGACCTGCTGCGGCAATACCTGACCGTCATCGACGGCCACACCCTGCCCGGCCGGCTCTTGGGCGTTGGCCTGGCCTTCGGCCTTACCGCCGTCATCCAGAGCAGCGGCGCCACCATCGGCATGGCCTTCGCCCTGGCCGACGCCGGCGTGTTCGATTCCCTCTGGCAGACCTATCCCATCGTCATCGGCGCGCAGATCGGCACCTGCGTCACCGCCCTGCTCGGATCCATCGGCACGCACATCGACGCCCGCCGCGCCGCGATCGGCAACCTGCTCACCAACACCATCAACGCGGTCGTCTCCATCGGGCTGGGGCCGGTGTGGGTGCCGCTGTTCGCGGGCACCTCGGCCGACCTCGTGCGCCAGACCGCCAACACGCATACACTGCTGATGGTCCAGAACTGCCTGATCTTCACCCCCATCATCTACGCCTACGCGGGCATGCTCCGGAGAATCGTGCCCTCCCGCACCCCGCCCCCCGAACCCTCCTACCTCCGTCCCGAGCTGCTGGACTATCCCGAACAAGCCATCACCGCCTGCCTGGGCGAACTGCGGCGCGTCGCCCGCATCTGCGACAAGAGCCTGCGCCTTGCCGGCCAGACCATTCTCTTCGCCTACACCGCCAAGGACGTTCAGGCCATCCGCCTCAACGAGCAGGTCATCAACCAGGTCAAGCTGGCCATGAAGGGATACCTGGCCCACCTCACCCGCCGCCAACTCTCCAAGCGCCAGGCCATCCTTGTGCAATACCTCGACCGCTGCATGAGCGATCTTGAACGCATCGGCGACCATGTCGAAGCCCTGTGCGACACTTCCCTGCGCCGCCGGAAATCCCTGGCCGGCCTGGTGGACCGCCTCTCCTTCAGCATCTTCTTCCAGCTCTACGAAAGCCTCCTGCACCTGTTCAAGCTCCTGATCCAGTCCTTCGATCCCGGCGGCGACCACCCCGCCGACATCGCCGACCAGATCCTGCTTGCCCGCGACGACTACGTGCAGGCCAGTTCCATCACCCGCAACCATTTCAACGAACAGGTCACCCGGCGCGCGATGACAGCCGTTGCCGGCATCTTCTACGGCGAATACCTCGCCGGGCTCGACCGCATCGTCCGCCACATCCGCAACATCGCCCTTGCGGAAAAACAGCCCCAGTTCTGGATCAAGCGCAGCAAGCTCGGCAAGCACGTCGATCTCGCCCCCGAGCCCGAACACCCGCCGCTCGTCGATCCCCGGGACTTCCTCCCCCGCCTTCAGCCTGACGCCCCCCCGTAGCCCCCCGGCACGGAGAAGCGCGGCCCGGACCGGCCGCCTTCCATCAAAAGATGAAATGTCCGCACCGTTGAGGTAGAATATCCGTGCAATGAGACTTTCCAGCTCTGCCGACGACGTGCGCAAGGTGCGCGTGCTCGTCAACCCGAAATCGGGCCTCGGCATGTCGTTCGACGACTTTTGGAAGAACGTGGAACGACATTGGGGCGGAATCCAAGCCGATGTCACGTACCAGTTCAGCACCGACATCGCCGACGGCCGGCGAAAAACGGAACGGGCCATGGACGATGGGGTCGATGCCATCCTGGTCGCCGGCGGCGACGGCATGGTCAACAGCATCGGCAGCGTGCTCGTCGGCACGTCCGTCGCCCTGGGCGTCGTCCCCACCGGCAGCGGCAACGGCTTCGCCCGCCACTTCGGCATCCCCCTGGAAATTCCCGCCGCCATCCGCGCCCTGGCGACCGCCCGGCGGAAACCCATTGATGTTGGCTTTGCCAACGGCCGCCCGTTCTTCGTCACCTGCAGCCTGGCGTGGGATGCCGCCATCGCCCGGCGCTTCGCAGCGTTCCCCTTCCGCGGCATCGCGCCCTACGTCTTCGCCGCCGCCGCCGAACTCATGACCTACGCCGACCAGCCCATCCACGCCGCCCTCGATGGCGGCCCCGCGCGTGTCTATCCCAATCCCATCCTCTTCACCGTCGCCAATCTCACCCAGTACGGCGGCGGGGCGCAAATCGCCCCCAAGGCCCGGGCCGACGACGGCCTGATGGAAATGGTCGTGGCCCTCCGCCCCGACCTGCCCCTGCTGCTGATGAACATCGTCCGCCTGTTCAACGGTACGATCGACCAGTTGCCCCAGATCGCCACCCGCCGCTTCCGGAAACTGCAAATCCATCGCCCCAAGCCCACCGCCATCCAACTGGACGGCGAACTCGTCGAGGCCGGCCGTGACATCACCATCACCCTGCACCCGCGCGCCCTGACCGTGCTTGTGCCCCGCCCGCCCGGGGACGATGGTTGATGCCCCGCCCCGGCCCGTTTCCACACTGTGGAAACATTCTTTCCATTGTGTGGAAAATCCGCGATCCGGCCGCTGCCGGATTCCATTGCGTGGAAAAAAAGGCCGATTTTTTCCACACCGTGGAAAACCGGCTGGCCCCGGCCCGGGGGCGGTCAGCCCCGGAGTTTGCGGCGCAGGGCTTCGGCCGCCAATTGCGGGTTGGCCTTGCCGCGGGAGAGCTTCATGACCTGCCCCACTAGGAACATCAGGGCCGTTTCCTTGCCCCCGCGGAATTCCGCCGCCACTTTTTCGTTCGCTGCGATGGCCCGCTCCGCGAAACCGTCGATGGCCCCCGCATCGCTGACCTGCGCCAGCCCCTTTTCCTTCACGACCGCCGCCGGATCTCCGCCCTTTTCGAACAGGACCTGGAAGACTTCCTTCGCCGCCGGCATGTTGATCGTCTTGGCGTCCACCAGCGCGATCAAAGCCGCCAGCGCCCGGGGGGTGATCTTCGCATCCGCGATGCCCAACCCCTGCTCGCCCAGCGCGCGCAGCAGTTCGCCCATCACCCAATTGGAAACCGCCTTGCAGTTCTTCGACTGCTGCGCCGCCGCTTCGAAAAACTCCGCGAGGGCCTGGTCGGCCGTCAGCACCCCGACATCGTACTCCGGCAGGCCGTAGTCCCGGATGAACCGCGCCCGTTTCACGGCGGGCAGTTCCGGCAGCTCCGCGCGCCACGCTTCGACCGTCGCCGCGTCCAGCACCACCGGCGGCAGGTCCGGCTCCGGAAAATAGCGGTAATCGTGCGCGTATTCCTTCGAACGCATCGGCAGGGTGACGCCGGCCTCGTCGTCCCAGCGGCGCGTCTCCTGCACCAGCATGCCGCCGCTGCGCAGAACCTCCACCTGGCGCGCCAATTCGTAGGTCAGCGCCCGGTGAATGCCCTTGAACGTGTTCATGTTCTTGATTTCGCACTTCACTCCGAGCAAGTCCGTCCCGGCCGGCCGCACCGATGAATTCACGTCGCAACGCACCTGCCCCAGCTCGAGGTTGCAGTCGCTGATGCCCGCGTAGATCAGCATCTCCTTGAGCGCGATCAGGAACGCCATCGCCTCGTCGGGGCTGGCCATGTCTGGTTCCGTCACCAGTTCCATCAGCGGCGTGCTGGCACGGTTGAAGTCGATCTCCGAGGAGTTCTCCAGGTGTGTGATCTTGGCCGCATCCTCCTCCTGGTGAATATGGTTCACGCGGATGGTCTTCGGCTGCCCGCCCACATCGATCTCCACGGCCCCGCCGAGGCACAGCGGCGCCGCCTGCTGCGAGATCTGGAAGTTCTTGGGCATGTCCGGATAGAAGTAGTTTTTCCGGTCGAACGTGCTGCGCAACGCGATCCGCGAGCCGATCATCAGGCCCGTCTTGACGGTCTGGCGGATGGCCTCCCCGTTCATCACCGGCATGGCCCCGGGCAGGCCGAGGCAGACCGGGCAGACGGCGACGTTCGGATCGCCTTCCTCGTGCGCCGGGAAGGCGCAAAACAGCTTCGTGCGCGTCTTGAGCTGCACGTGCACTTCCAGGCCGATGGAGGCAATGAAATCGTTCATGGCAGAAACCTGAAATCCTTCAACGCAAGAGGCGCAAACGACGCAAGAGTCCGCAAGCGCGGAGCTTTCAATGTCTTGGCTTGGAATACTCTTTTCATGTCCGGCATTTGCGTTTCTTTCGCGTCTCTTGCGCCTTTTGCGTTAAAGGCTGTTATATCTTCGGCTGTTGCTTGTGCCACTCCGTCGCATGCTGGTACGCCGCGCCGATCTGCAGGATGCGCGCATCCGCGAACGCCGGGCCGATGATGTGCAATCCTGCCGGCAGGCCGCCCGTCGTGAACCCGCACGGCACGCTCAGCCCGCAAATGCCCGCCAAATTCACGTTCGCGGTGAAAATGTCGCCGAGGTACATCTGCACGGGATCGGCCGTTTTCTCGCCCACGCGGAACGCGGGGCTGGGCGTCACAGGCCCGAGAATCGCGTCGCACCGGGCAAACACCCGGTCGAAATCCCGCCGGATCAGCGTGCGTACTTTCTGGGCGCGCAGGTAGTAGGCGTCGTGGAACCCGCTGCTGAGCACATACGTGCCCAGAATCACGCGCCGCTTGACCTCCGCGCCGAAGCCCTGCGCGCGGGTCTGCTCGTACATTTCCTGCAAATCCTCCGCCTCCGCGCGGAATCCATAGCGCACGCCGTCGTAGCGCGCCAGGTTGGCCGACGCCTCCGCCGGCGCCAGGACGTAGTAGCACGCAATGCCGTATTTCGAATGCGGCAGCTCCACGTCCACGATCTCCGCTCCCAGCGCCCGGCATTGCGCCACCGCCGCGCGGGTCAACTGCTCGACTTCCGGATGCAACCCATCGACAAAATACTCTTTCGGCAGGCCCAGTTTCAGCCCCTTCAAATCCCGCGCGGCGCGGACGTTCGGCAGGCAATCGTCCACCGGCCGGGCCGCTGTCGTCGAATCGTGCGGATCCAGGCCCGCAATGACCTGATACACCGCCGTGGCATCCTCGACCGACCGCGCGATGGGGCCGATCTGGTCCAGCGACGACGCAAAAGCGGTGCACCCATAGCGCGATACGCGCCCGTAGGTCGGCTTGAGGCCGGTTACGCCGCAGAACGCGGCCGGCTGGCGGATGCTGCCGCCGGTGTCCGAGGCCAGGGCGGCTGGCGCCAGCCGCGCGGCCACCGCCGCCGCGGAACCGCCGCTGGATCCGCCCGGCACCCGGTCCGTGTCCCAGGGATTCCGGGTCGTGCCGTAGGCGCTCGTTTCGGTGCTGCCGCCCATCGCGAATTCGTCCGTGTTGGTGCGCGACACGAACACGCAGCCCGCTGCGCGCAGCCGGGCAATCACCGTCGCGTCATACGGCGCCACGTAGCCCTTCAGGATGCGGGAACCGGCGGTGCAGGGCTGTCCCTTGACATTCAACAGGTCTTTGATCGCGATCGGCACCCCCAGGTACGGACGGTTGTCGCCGGCCGCCCGGGCGGCATCCGCCGCGCGCGCCTCGGCCAGCACCGCCTCGCGGTTGAACCAGGTCAGCGAATTGAGTTTCGACTCCAGCTCTTCCGATCGCGCCAGCAAGGCCATCGTCAGTTCCTCTGACGACGCCCGCTTTTGCGTCAAGGCCTCCGCGACCTCCAGGAATCCAAGATCATGCAAATCCGCGCTCATTCGATCACCTTGGGCACGACGAATTGCCCGTGCCGCGCGAGCGGCGCATTGGCCAGCGTGGCTTCGCGCTCCAGCCCGGCGATAGGTACATCTGCCCGCCAGGCATTCTGCGCCTCGGTCGCGACATCGGTAACCTCCACCCCGGACACATCCAGTTTCTTCAATTCCCCCACGAAGGCCAAAATATCGTCGAGTTGTCCCTGCAACCGGGCCGCCTCGGCATCCGACAATGCAATCCGCGCCAGGCCCGCTACGTAGCGGACATCCATCCGGTCGGCATTTTCCGAAAATCTCATCGCCATGGCGCACGCACTTTCCGCCCCGCTGCCGGGACATTCCACGGCCGTGCTTGTACCACGCCCCCGCCTGTTCATGCAATCACTGGCGCCGCTGAAGGGCGTCTTCAGGCGCGACAAAATTGCACGCAGGGCTGAACAGCCCCGGCATGCTTTTTCCCGCTCTGTCCTATGCACCGCGTTCAGGTTACTCCCCTGTTCACGCCCGCGGGAAGGATTGGGCGGAATATCTGAGTTTGTCAGCCCGGATTTCCGCGGCAGCTTGCCCCCCAGAACAAAGAATTAATTATTCCATCATTAATTAATAATGGAATAATCTTTTCACGAAATTGTTACCGGTTATTGGATGTTTTAAGTTTCGGGAATTTCATGTTTTATTAATAATATTCGTGGTTTTTGCTTCCGGCCACTGTTGATTCAATGGCCACGGGCAACGTCCCCGACAGCAGGACACCTGCCCCCTCTCTGGTCTTCACCGGGATGGGCCATTCGGGATCTCGTCGCGGGGGCGGATCCATTGACTCTCAAGAGCAGCCTGCTGGCCTTGCGGACGGCGAATCGAGCATTTCCAGATCGTGGTCGTCCCGGGCTGGTTCCATTTCCCCTTGGCGCGAACGCTTCGTTCCACAGCGCGGCTGAATCTATCGGGTTGGGTCAGGAGGCATCCTTGAGACAACGGAACCCGCCCAAATCCGGGCGTGCGGCGCCTGGTCCAGTCCCGGCAAGTTCCAGTGAAACCGGATCTTCTCAACCCCTGATCTCAAGCGTGTTCCAGGACTTCGGCGGCGCCGGGAAACGGAACGAGGCAGCGCGGCAAAATGCCGTGCAGATAGGCGATCAAAACGCCGTAATTGACAATCGGCACGCCGGCGTTCCGGGCCTCGCAGATGCGCCAGTGCATCTCGCGGCGGTTCAGCATGCAGGCCCCGCAGTGCACCACCAGCGCATATTCCTTCAGGTCGCGCGGATATTTCATGCCGCTGGAATGTTCCAGGACCAGATTCTTGCCGGTATGTTTTTTCAGCCAGCGCGGGATCTTGACCGTGCCGATGTCGTCCTCCTGCCGGTGGTGGGTGCAGCCTTCCGCGATCAAGATTCGATCGCCGTCGCGCAGCTTCCCCACCACCTGGGCCCCGCGAACGAGTTCCGCGAGGTCGCCCTTGTAGCGGGCGAACAGGATCGAGAACGACGTCAGCGGCACGTCTGCCGGCACCGCAGCCGCCACCGGTGCAAAGGCCTGCGAGTCGGTGATTACCAGCCGCGGCTTTTTCCCCAGGCTCGCCAGCGCCGCGGGCAGGCCGGTCTCCTGGGTCACGACGGCCATGGCCCCGGCGTCGAGGATATCACGCACGACCTGCTGCTGCGGCAGGATCAGCCGCCCCTTCGGGGCCGCCGAATCAATCGGTGTCACCAGCACAACGATCTCGTTCGGCTGCAACAAGTCGGCGACGAGCCGGTGCCGGCTGTCGTCCTCCGGCGCCATCCGCGCCAAGGCCAGCTTGAGCGCCCCGATGCCTTCCTTCGTCGTCGAAGAAACCACGTGGACGGACGCCTGGGCTTGCTTGGCAGCCTCTTGGAGCATCGCGGCCGCGGGCGCCGCGCGGTCGGCCTTGTTGAACACCACCACCAGCGGAATGTTCTTGGCACGGACTTGTTGGACCAGCTCGCGTTCGCATCCGCCGAGGCCGAATTCCGCTTCGGTGACCAGCAGCGCGATATCGGTCTGATTCAGCACGTCGCGCGTGCGCTGGAGGCGCAGCGCGCCCAGCGCGCCTTCGTCGTCGAGCCCGGCGGTATCAATGATCATGACCGGCCCCAGCGGCAGCAGTTCCATCGCCTTGCGCACCGGATCGGTGGTCGTGCCCTTGACCTCCGAGACAATGGCAACCTCCTGCCCGGTCAGCGCGTTGATCAGGCTGGACTTGCCGGCATTGCGCCGACCAAAGATAGCGATATGCGTGCGTTCGCCCTGGGGTGTCTGGTTCAGGCTCATGCCCCGCACTATAGCACAACCTCCTTCACCCGCGGGACAAACCCGCGCCCCCCCGCGAGTCGGGCGCGGCTGGGGACTGGAAGGAGGGATTGACAGGAGGCGGGGATTCCATTCTTTGTTCGGCAACATCATGTGTTCTGCAGATTTCACCACTCTTGGCGACAGGGGCCACGAATCCAAGAGGAGATGAAAATAATGTCGTACGCAAAATACGCGATGGGCCTGGTGAGCCTGCAGTTCATCAGTTTGAACGCCCTGGGCAGCGTCAACGCCTTTGACACCCTCGGTCCCGACAACACGTATGGGTACTCGGGAGTTTGGTTCGGGCACTACGAGGGCTACAGCGCGACCTGCGCTCAATAGTTCACGCCGACGGAGAACGGGTGGCTGGAGGAAATCTACGCCTCGATCGAACCCGACCCGTATACGCCGGATCGGTCCTTCACGTTGCGGCTGCTGACCGATGCGAGCAACATCCCCGGGGAGACGGCGCTGTGGTCAACCACTTCGTACATCTGGCCGTCTCCGGAGGAGGAGATCTACCTCCTGGCCGACATCGGCGGACCGTTGTTGACGGCCGGCCAGACGTACTGGCTTCAGGCGGACAAGCCCGTGGTGATGGGGAGTAGCCACGATTGGTATTCCAACGAACAAGGGTACCAGGGCAGGATTGCCTTCAGCGAGAACGGCGGGCCCTGGAGTGTTTATTCAGATACCGAGGCCTATGGCCTGCGGATCCAAGTGACCCCGATCCCCGAGCCGGACACGGCGGGCCTGTTGTTGCCCGGCCTGGGACTGCTGTGGCGCCGGCGCCGCCCCCCGGATTCATGAAGGCGTAGAACAAGCGTGGTTGTCAATCTCGGCACCACAGGGGGGGCGGGATCCAGACCCCCGCGGCTTGTCCCGTGGGTGAATCAGGTCCGCCCCGCCCCTTGGTCGCGCCCACGCCATACTCCGAAAACGTCCCCGCATACAGATTCTCCCCCATCAGGCCATAGCCGGCCGCCCGGTTGAGGCTCCGCCACAGCACCTCCGCCAAATCCAAAGGCGACCGCTCCGAATCCCCCCCGCGCGGCGACATGAGCATGGTCCGGTATCGGTGCGAACGCCTTCGGGAGGCTGCAAGTTTCCTGCACCCAGGCGAAGACGCCCGCCCGCACCTTGTCCAGAAAATCCTCCTTCCCACACGACACAAGGTCGTGGGGGGGCGGGATCTAGCCCCCCTCTTCAATTCATGCCGCGGGATTTCTTGATATTGGCGTAAGCGGCGCTGACGCGCTGGAACTTCGCCGTCGCCGTTTTCTGGAACTCGGGGCCGAGGTGGGCGACCTTGTCGGGGTGGTGCTTCATGGACATGCGCCGGTAGGCCTTGCGGATTTCCTCGTCCGTTGCATTGGGCGAAACCTCCAGCACGCGGTAGTCGGCATCGGGGTCGGTTGTCGGGGCAAACATGGCCGCGATGGAACGGATGTCGGCGGGGCGGATGCCGAGGTCGGCGGCCAGGCGTGCCAGCAGGCGGTCCTCCGCCGGGTGCAATTGCCCGTCCGCGTGGGCGATGCTGTAGAGGAAGTGCAGCAGCGCGAGCCGCTGGGAGTAGTTCATGTGGACGCGGATCTGGGCGCAGACGGGCCCGACCGGAATGTCTTTTTTCAGCAGCTCGCGCAACATCTGGAGCGCATCCCGGGTAATGTCCGGGCCGAACTGCAGCGAGAAGAACTGCTTGACCACGTTGAGCTCGGATTTCTTCGCGGCGCCATCGGCTTTCATCATGGCCGCGGTCAGGACCAGGAGGCTGGCGATGAAATCGTTGCGGGCGGCATCGGGCCCAGACCGTCCGCCGCCGCCCTGCGCCTGCGTATTCGCGCGCTGGACGGCGTTGTAGAGCGAGCCGGCCGCATAACCAAACAACCCGCCGATCGGCCCGAAAAAGGCCCAGCCCAGCGCGCCGGTGATCCAGGGATTCACCATCTTGCACCTCTCTGCTCCGGTCCCGTTTCTTTTTTCATGTTTTCGTGCGTTTCCCGTTTTCCTGTCTAATTGGCTTTCTCTATGTTCATTTGGCGCAGGCGTTTTTCGATCTCGGCCAAACGTTCGTCTGAACCATGCTTGTGCAGGCGCAGGTGCCGGCCGTGGACCATCAGATACTCGTCGCGCCCCTTGCCCAGGAGCAAGCGATCGCCATCGGTGGCGATGCTCTTCAGGCCCAGGCCCGCCGCCAGGATCCGGAGGCGCGCGATGGCCAGCAGGCGCCGCACCGGGGCCGGCAGGGGGCCAAAGCGGTCGCGGAATTCCTGCGCGAGGGCCTCCACTTCCTTTTCAAACGCCAGGCCGGCCGCCTTGCGGTAGAGCCCGATGCGCTGGCTTTCGTCTTCAACGTAGTTGCGCGGAATGACGGCGGCGCGGTCGCCGTATTCCGGGTCCGGCGTCAGGTCCACGAAATCAAGATGCACCTGCACCTCGATGATCGGCCGTTCGGCTTCGCCCTTGAGCCGCGCGATGGTGCGGTTCAAAAGCTGGCAATAGAGATCGAAGCCGACGGCGGCGATGTGGCCGCTCTGGGCCGCGCCCAGCACGTTGCCGGCTCCGCGGATTTCCAGGTCCCGCAGCGCCAGCTTAAAGCCCGCACCGAGACTGGCATGGCGCTTGATGGCGCTGATGCGGCGGCGGGCCAGGTGAAAGAGCGGCCCGTGGCGCGGCAGCAGCAGATAGGCATAGGCCTGGTGCTTGCTGCGGCCCACCCGCCCCCGTAACTGGTAGAGATCGGCCATCCCGAACCGGTCCGCGCGGTCAATCAGGATCGTGTTCACGTTGGGAATATCCACGCCGCTTTCGATGATCGTCGTGCACAGCAGGATGTCGTACTCCCGGCGCACGAAACGATGCATGACGTCCGCCAGCGCCTTTTCGCTCATTTGACCGTGGCCGACGCCCACCCGGATGCCCGGCAGCAGGCGCTCGAGCCGTTCGCGCATCCAGTCGATGGTCCGGACGCGGTTGTGCAGCATAAACACCTGCCCGCCGCGGTTCACCTCGCGCAAAACGGCCTCACGCACCAGCTCGTCGGAGTCCTGCGCAATATAGGTCTCGATGGCCAGCCGCTCGCGGGGGGGCGTCTGGACTAGGCTCATGTCGCGCGCCCCGGTCAAACTCAGGTACAGCGTGCGCGGGATCGGCGTGGCGGACAGCGTCAGCACGTCCACCAGTTCACGCATCCGTTTGAGGTGCTCCTTGGCGGCCACGCCAAAGCGCTGTTCTTCGTCAATGATGACGAGGCCCAAGTCCGCGAACCTCACGTCGCGCTGCAACAAGCGATGCGTGCCGATCAGGACATCTACCTGTTTTTGCGCGGCGCGCGCGAGGATGTCCGCCTGTTCGGCTTTCGACCGGAACCGGCTCACCATCTCCACGGTCACGGGGAACCGTCCCATGCGCTCCAGAAATGTTTCGTAGTGCTGCTGGGCCAGCACCGTCGTCGGCACCAGCACCGCCACTTGCTTGCCGTCCATTACGGCCTTGAAGGCGGCGCGCATCGCCACCTCGGTCTTGCCGTAGCCCACGTCGCCGCAGATCAGGCGGTCCATGGGACGCGAAGACTCCATGTCGCGCTTGACGTCGGCGATGGCCCGCAACTGGTCGTCGGTCTCTTGGAACGGGAATCCCTGTTCAAAATCGAACTGCCACGGGGCATCCTTCGCGAAAGCATGCCCGTCCAGCGCCGCCCGCCGCGCCTGCGTTTCCAGCATCTGCGCCGCCAGGTCGCTCGCCGCCCGTTCGGCCGCGATTTTTTCCTTCAGCCAGCGCTTGCCACCGAGCGCGTGCAGCGGGGGCTTGATCCGCCCCACGCCGATGTAGCGGCTCAGCAGATGTGTCTGGCTTGTCGGCACATACAGCCGCGCGTTTTCGGCGTATTCCACCGCCAGCGCTTCCTGCAGCTGCCCGTCGAACACGATTTCGTAGAGGCCCAGATATTTCCCGATGCCGTGGTCAACGTGCACCACGAGCTCGCCCGGACGCAGATCGGTCCAGTCCGTCAGGCGTTCGCCCGTGGCGTCGCGCGCTGCTGATCCGGCCGCCGTCTTGCGGTGCGCCGGCAGCGCCCGCCGCGTGCCGTAGAAATCGGCCTCGGCCACCGCCATCCATTTTGCGCCTGGCAGCTCGAAGCCGCCGCTCAGCGCGCCCAGCCGCGTCGCGAACCCCGCCGGCGTCCCGTACGCGGCCGCGAACCGCCTGGCGCCCGCTTCAGTATGGAAGAACAGTTCGATCTCCCAGCCGTCCGCCGCGCGCGCGGCCAGTTCAGCGTGCCATTTCCGGCGTTCGCGCTCGAGCGCATCCGGCGGCACCGCCCGCGCCGACAGCGCCGCGAGACCTTCGCACGGCCGCGCGCCCAGATCCCGCGCCGCGTCGCCGTCGCCCGCGTCGAGCTGCCCCCCGCCCGCGAATTTCTTGGCCAGTCCCAGCCGCCAGTTCGCGAAGTCACGCTCGGGCGAACCTTCCGCCCCAATGAGGCCCGCCAGCTCGGCGCTCATCGCGTAATGGTGCAGGATCGCGTCCGGATCGAGCCACAGGAACGAGGCGTCCGCGGGAAAATATTCTGTCGGGGCGACGGCCGCGCCGTCCGGCGCCGCGTCCGTCGCCGGCGGAATGGAGAGTTCCCGGATCGCGTCCCGCGACCGTTGCTCGGCCGGATCGAAGCGCCGCATGCTTTCCAAGGCGTCGCCGAAGAATTCCAGCCGCGCCGGCCAGTCTTCCGTCAGCGGCCACACGTCCAGCAGGCCGCCGCGGCGCGACGCCTGCCCCTTCGCCAGCACTTCGACTTCGAATTCGTACCCCGCCGCCGCCAGCCGCTCGCACAGCGCATCCAGATCGTGCTCCTGGCCGACCGCCACGCGCTCGCTGCCCTGCCGCATCCGGTCCGGCGCCGTCACCGGCTCCAGCAGCGCCTGCACGCAGGTCGCCACGATGCCCCGCCCCTTCCACGCCAGGCAACGCTGCAAGGTCTTCAGCCGCTCGCCGCTCACGTCGGGCGACGGCTGCCCCGAGGCCAGTTTCGACGCCTCCACGTTCAGCGCCGGCAACTTCGCGGCGGATTCCCCCGCGCCCAGCGTCTGCAAGTCCTGCCAGAGCAATTCCAGCGCCAGCGAACTCTCCGTCACGACCACCAACGGCCCTGTTGCCGCGCGCGACGCCGCCAGCGCCAGCCAAGCCCGCGCCGCGTCGTCCACTTCCTGCACGCGTCCCGCTCCGCCCGGCGCGAAGACTTCCTTCAAATACGCCCGATCCGCCGGCTCCGGCGGCGGAATGGATAGTGTTGCGGAATCGTCCATTGTCATCCCATCCAAGAATCACAACCACGGATGGATATGGATGAACACGAATGGATTTCCGCGAATGGAATGAGCTTCGGAAACATGATCCGCAAATATAACGATATTTGCGGATTTTGCTCCCAATATATTCCGGGAAATATCAAATTAGGGTCAGCCCTTAAGATAGAAGACAAGTTAATTATCTTCTAACTCAAGGGCTGACCCTAATGCTACCTAATGCTACTAAAACTTCCTCGATCTCGGTCCGCACCCGCCCGAGGGCGAAGTCTATGATGGAAGCGGGCCCTCCAGGAATTCGGCATCCGTGTCCGTGGTTGTTCCCGATTTGTAGCCCGGTACATAGGCGCTTCGGTGCAACATCGGCCGACTAGGCGTTGGACGGAGCCAGCAGCTTCAAATTCGGAAAATACCCGCGGTAGCGCCCGAGGTCGGCCGTGGCCACAGGGATCCGCAGCACCTCCGCATGCGCCCCGATGAAGAAATCGGGCAACGGCATGGCGGGCGCCGCAGGTCCCTTTGTCTTCTTCCGGGCCGCGCGGAAGGCGTTGTAGGCCCGTGCACAGCTTTCCGTGCAAGCCACCGGCAGGTCCACGATTTCGATGCCCCACGACCGGATCGTGTCCGCCGCCACCTCGGGCCGGGCATCGCCCAGGCAGATTTCAGCCAGAACGACCGGGTTGATCATCGCCCCGTCGCCGGCCACGTGCCGGACGATGGTTTCCACGGACCATCGATGAAACGGAGATTCCAGATCAGACGCATAGATCAGGACGTTCGTGTCGAGGAAGATCATGGTTCGCGCGTCAGGCGCTTCAGTTCATTCCAGGAAAGGGTCGGCCGCAACGGGCTTGTGCGCATCGCCTTGGTGATCTGGTGCACTTGGGGCCGGCGCTTGGGCTTCTCCGGCAGCAGCCGCACCAGCAGCTGGCGCTCGGCTGGACCCCCGGCAACACCACGCGGCGTTTCTGATCGGCAATCGTCGTGCTTAGGGTGGGAATATCCCACCGCCGGACTTGTTTATCAAATGCCCGATCCCGGCCCGCGTGGAAGCCGGCCCTCCAGAAATCCAAACCGCCCCCCTCTATGCCTCTGCGAAAAACCCAACGGTTTGGTCCCCACGCTTGCGCTCCTTTTGCGCCCTTCGCGTCCCTTGCATTAAAGGGTTTCGGATTTCTCCGTCCCCGCTTGGCATTTCCCCGGCGTCTCCGCCATCACCGTCGATATAAGCCCCTGCCGCCGCGCGAACTCCATGAACCACCGCTGCATTTCCACCAGGCCGCTGGTCTCGCGGAGTTTTCCGAAGCGCAACCCCAAATCCGCCAGCGCGTCCATGCCGGCCACGTCCTTGCGGGTGTCCTTGGCGCGCAGTTCTTCGCGGCGAATGCGTTCCAGTTCCGGACCGGCGCGCCTCCAGTTTTCCACGAACCGGCGATATTGTTCCCGCTCCGCCTCGTTCATTGGGTCGTTTCCACCAGCTTGCGCAACCGTACGACGATTTCCGGCGCTTCTTTTAGTTCGCACAGGGGGGCCAAATGGCGAAACACGGATTTCAAATCCAGCCGTTTGCCCTGCCGAATCAACACGCCTTCGACGTCCAGCCAGTCCTTGGGACGGTCCGCAAAAGCCTTGGCCACCACCAGATCTTCCGCGGAACACGTGATCAACCGGCAGCCCTCGTCGAATTCAAACGCCGTCGCCCGCCGCAGGATTTCCTCCTCGAACGGAAAACCCGCCAAGGCCACGTCCACCCCAACCCCGTTGGAAGCGGTCAGCAGCAGCACCCGGTTTTTCAGCGCCTGGGTGCGGGCATCCGCAACGCGCCCCCGGAACGCAGCCAGCAACGCATCCACGAAGGTTTCTTCCTCCCCGAAACCGGTCAACAGCGTGATGTCCACGTCCTGCGTCGTGCGCGGTTCGCCCCAGCGCATCACCGCGATGCCGCCGATAATGCAATACTGCCATCCCCGCGCCTCCATGAAGTCGCCCACTTCCCTTGCGGCCTGGAACAATGCGTTCACAACGGTCATCCTTCTTTCCGGAACCCAGCATACCTCAAACGGCGGGACCGAAGCAATTTCGGAAAAGGCTCCGGCGCAGCGTTCGCCGGCGCTACCGGCCGCCCGGGGCCGGGCCTGTTCGTTCCCGCGTTAGCGGAACGCGGGCCGGTCCGGATGGGACCCTGCCGGTCCTGGCGGCATGGTGCTGACGGGGAGGAAGCCCAGGTTGTTGTTCCGATTGTCCGGGGTGGTGTTGTTGCGATTCGCGGAACGGCAGTTCCTCGCGTTGTTGTTCCAGCTCCCGCCCGCGTTTCCTATCCCGATCCCGGCCCGCGTGGAAGCGGGCCCTCCAGAAAACCGGCATCCGTGTTCATCCGTGGTTGTTCCCGATTTCGTTTCCCGTCTCAAACCGTCAGATACCGGCCCCCGCGCGCGCCGGTTTCCTGGCCGTCGCGGAAGGTGAGGATTCCGTTCACCCACACCGCCGAAAGGCCCTCGCAGAACTGGTGCGGTTGTTCGTAGGTCGCCACATCCCGGAACGTCTTGGGGTCGAGCGCCACGACGTCCGCGAAAGCGCCGGCCCGGATCACACCCCGCCCCTCCAGCCGAAACTGCTCCGCCGGCAGGCTCGTCATCTTCCGCACGGCTTCACCGACGCTGACCGTCTTGCCGGCCAGCGCTGCGCGCAGGAAGCGTCCGAACGTGCCATAGGCGCGCGGATGCGGATGATCGTGGCTCAACGGCCCCGTCGGCGACCGGATCGACGCATCGGAACCGATCATCACCCACCGCTCGGCCAGAATCCTCCACATGTTCTCTTCGCTCATGCCGAAGAAGATGCCGCCGGTGAACAGTTCGTCGGTGTCCATGAGCCGCAGGGCAGCATCTAGCGGATGCCGCTTCCACGCGTCCGCTGCCAGCGCGATGGGCTTGCCCGCAAACGGCGCGTTGTCGGGGTGCCGGGTGCTGCCCACCCACACGTTTTCCCAGTACTTCTCGTCGCACGCTGCCGCCATCTCCGCGCGGATTTTCGCGCGCTCCATCGGATCGCGCAGGCGCGCGAGGATGGCGGCGCGGCCGCCCTGCGCGGCCCAGGTCGGCAAAATGATGTCCAGGTCCGTGCACGACGCGGTGTACGGATACCGGTCCGAAGCCACTTCGACGCCCGCCGCCTGCGCCACGCGGATCTTGTCCAGCGCGGCATCGAGCTTGCCCCAGTTCGCCCGCCCCGCCGTCTTCAGGTGCGAAATCTGCAGCCGCACGCCGCTGGCGCACGCAACGTCCAGTGCCTCATCGATCGCCTCCAGAAGCCCCCCCCCCTCGCTGCGCATATGCGTCGCGTAGATGCCGCCGCGCTCGGCCACCACCTTGGCCAGCGCCTGGATTTCCGCCGGCTGCGCATGCATCGCCGGCGCATAGACCAGCCCCGTGCTCAGCCCCGCACCGCCTTCTTCCAGCGCCTGTTCCAGCAGTTTGGCCATCCGTGCGATTTCGTCCGGCGTCGCCGCGCGCGGTTCGATGCCCATCACGGCCGCGCGGATCGCCCGGTGCCCGATCAGCATCGCCGAATTCACCGCCGGCTTCTGCGCGGCCAGCAACGCGCGATATTCCGCTACCGATTGCCATGTGCCGGGATATATCTGTTCCAGCCAATCCGACGGCATGGTATAGCCCGGCCAGCGCGGGGCCGCGCTGGCCCCGCAGTTGCCCGTGATTTCCGTCGTCACCCCCTGCCGGATTTTGGACGGCGCGCCCGGCTCGATCAGCAGGTATGCGTCCGAATGGGTATGGACATCCACGAAACCGGGACAAACCAGCTGCCCCGCCGCGTCAAATTCCCGCTCCGCTTGTACCCCGTCCAGATTCCCGACGGCCCGGATGCGGTCGCCCGCCACGCCGATGTCCGCCCGCACGGCCTCCCCCCCTCGTCCGTCCACCACGTGTCCGCCGCGCAAAATCCAATCCAACCGTCCCGTTGTCATTTCCGCCACGCTAACACAGCCCTGCCCTGCCGTCACCCCCCCAGCCCCTGCCAGAAGGCATGCTGGCCTGGTTCATCACCCGGTTCATCGCGCCCCGGAGATTTCCACAGAGCCGTATTGACTCCACTGGATTAGGGGGAATAGAATATTGATGTATTGAGTGATTATCCGGCGAATAGGAGGGACTTCATGAGCCGCAAAATGATCCTGCTGGTCGAGGACGAACACGATATTCACGAACTCCTGAAGTTCCACCTGGAACGCGAAAACATGGACCTCCACCCTGTCGATACCGGCGAGGAAGCCCTCCAGTTCCTGAAGGATCACGCTGTGTCGCTGATCCTGTTGGATCTGATGCTGCCGGGCATGGATGGATTGGATGTCTGCCGCCACCTGAAGGCCCAGCCGGACACACGCGACATTCCCATCATCATGCTCACCGCCAAGGACAGCGAGGCCGACATCGTCACCGGGCTGGAGATGGGGGCCGCCGATTATGTGCCCAAGCCCTTCAGCCCGCGCGTCCTGGTGGCGCGCATTCGTGCCGTCCTGCGCCGGCCCGTTCCCGTGGTTCCGACCGGCGATACCGGGCCCGTCATCCAGGTCGGCCCATTGACGGTGGATCCCGAGCGCCACAAGGTCGAAGTCAAGGGCAAGGAAATCCAACTGACCTACACCGAATTCCGGATCCTGCAGTTGCTTGCTGAAAATCCCGGACGCGCCTTCACCCGCCAGCAAATTGTCGACCAAGTCCGCGGCGAGTCCTATACCGTGACCGAGCGCATCGTGGATGTCCAGATGGTCAGTCTCCGCAAGAAGCTGGGCGCGATTGGCGACTGGATTGAAACGGTGCGGGGCGTTGGCTACCGGTTCAAGGAGATCTAATCGGTGGGCCGAGTCCTCTCCACCCGGCGGTTCATCTTCGTCTATGCCCTGGGCTCTGCCCTGTTGCTCGTGCTGAGCGGAAACGCCTGGCACCGCCATCAACTCCACCGCGCCCAGGCCACCACCCGAGCCGGCCTGGAAGCCCTCCAGCACCTGATGACGGCCGCGTACCGGGAACTGCCCGAAGAACGCTTCAGCCTGTGGCTCGGCAGCGCTAATCTGCGCGCCTGGGCCCCCGTCGGCTGGGATGTTTTCTGGATCGCCCCCGGCCCCGTCATCCGCTGGTCTCTGCGCCAGGACGATTCCGCGGCATTGCCGGCCGAGGTTTTGGAGGCGCTCCAGGCCCTGGCACAGAGCCCCGACGCCCCCGCGTCATTTTCATGCCCGAAATCCCCTCGCGTCCCCAGCCTCCTTTCAGCCTTCCACTTGTCTCCTGAAAAAACCGAAGCCGGCCAGGTCGTGTTGCGCGCACCGTTGGCTACCGCCGCCCCTGGTTCCGCCACCCTGGGCCTGGCGTTCCTGCTGCTGGCCGCCCTAGTGGCCGGCGGCGCCCTCTTGTTCCGCTGTCTGTTCCTGCGCAATCTCCACTCCGTATTTCATACCGTCGATTTCCCCGCCTTCCCCTGTTTTGCCTCCGATGCCGCGGTCCGGTCCTGGGCGCGGAATTACATTCAAATGGCCGACGACAAGATCGCCCACATCCGCCAAATGTTCGACCGGCTGCTTGACGGCCTCGAAGACGGAACCATGCTGGTAGATGCCAACAACCGCATCCGGCGCGCCAACCAGGTTGCCGCCGGCCTGCTAGGGGAAAAGCCGGAAGACCTGAAGGGCCGTTGTTTGGCGGACATGCCCGACCGTGATATACTGGAGCATTTGGTGGGGGAAATCCGGGCCAGCCAGCTCTATCAGGCCGATGAAATCCAATTGCGATCCAACGCCGTGGTGTGCACGGTGGCCGGCGTTGCCGTCCAGTATCCACAGGGACCCGGTCCTGCCGAGGTCATCCTGGTCCTGCGCGATTTGACCCGCGTCCGCCAGCTCGAACGGGCCGGCGAGGAATACGCGGTCAACGTCTCCCACGAACTCAAGACCCCCCTCACCCTCATCCTCGGCTATACCGAAACGCTGCTGTCCCACGCCGACATGGCCCCGGAGTTCCGGGAACGATCCCTGCGCACCATCGAACGACACGCCAAGCGTATCATCCGCATCGTCGATGACCTGCTCCGGCTGGCCTGGCTGCGCAACGAGGCCGACACCGTCGGCATTCCCCGCGCCATGGTCTCGGTCAATTCCGTCATCGAGGAAGTCGTCGCCAGTTGCCGCGAGTGGGCCCGTTCCGCGGGCCTCACCATCGCCACCCACGTTCCCGAAAACCTGATGTGGAGCCTGAACAGCGGCCTGATGGAAGAAGCCCTCGTCAACCTCGTCAAGAACGCCATTCTCTACGCCCTGGTGGGCCCCATCGAAATCCGCGCCCGCGTGTGCGAAAATGGCAACCTGGAACTGGCCGTCATGGACCGCGGTCCCGGGCTGAAGCTCGAAGATGCCAATCGCATCTTCGACCGCTTCTACCGCGCCGAAAAAAGCCGCTCGCGCGCCTCCGGCGGCAGCGGGCTGGGATTGCCCATTGTTCAACAGATCGTGGACGGCCATCACGGCACGGCGCGCGTGGAAAGCGCCCTCGGCGAGGGCTGCACCTTCCTGCTCGAAATCCCCCCCGAATGACCGCGCCGGTCGCGGGCCGCCTTATTCGCGGAACCCGTTGGTGATTGGCATGCGCCGGTCGCGGCCAAACGCCCGGGGTGTGATTTTCACCCCCGGCGCCCCCTGCCGCCGCTTGTACTCGCTGCAATCCACCATCCGGATCACCCGCCGTACCGTGACTTCGTCATAACCGGCGGTCACGATGTCCCTGAGCCCCTCCTGCCGTTCGACGTACCGCTCCAGAATCGGATCGAGCAGATCGTAGGGCGGCAGTGAATCGGAATCGCGCTGTTCCGGCCGCAACTCCGCCGAAGGCGGCCGGGAAATGGTGGTGGGCGGAATGACCTCGCCGCGCCGGTTGCGCCAGCGCGCCAATTCAAACACCAGCGTCTTGGGCACGTCCTTGAGCAGTGCAAAGCCGCCGCACATGTCGCCGTAGAGCGTGGCATAGCCCGTGGCCATCTCGCTCTTGTTGCCGGTGGCCACCACCATGTAGCCATAGCGGTTCGAAAGCGCCATGGCGACCACCCCGCGGACCCGCGCCTGCACATTCTCCTCAACCAAAGTTCCCGGCCGCGGCGGGGTCCAATAGGTCTGGAGACCGGCCAGGTCCAGCATGCCCTGCAACGCTCCCACGGCGGGAGCGATCGGAATCTTCAGGCAGGGAATGCCCAGCCGGCGCGCCAGTTCCTGAGCATCCGCCAGGGTTTCCGGCGAGGTGACGGCCGATGGCAACGTCACCCCGAACACACGCCTCTTGCCCAACGCATCCACGGCGATGGTCGCCACCAGGGCCGAATCGATCCCCCCCGAAAGCGCCACGATCACGCCCGGAAATCCGTTTTTTTCCGTGTAGTCCTTCAAGCCCAGTTTCAACGCCTCGTAGACTTCCTCCGCCGGCCCCGGCAGTTCCGCCACCTGACCGCGGCCCGGCGCCCAGACCCCGCCCTTCGACAACACATCCACCGCCAGTTGTCCCTCGCGGAACAATGCCGATCGTGCCACCGCCTGCCCGCTGGCGGCCAGGGCCATGGCTCCGCCATCAAACACCAGTTCGTCCTGCCCGCCCACCAGGTTCGTGTAGAGCAGCGGCACGCCGAGCGCGGCCGTGGCCTTCCGGGCCATTTCTTCGCGGTCGTTGGCGCGCCCGCGGCAGTACGGCGATGCCGACAGATTCACCAGCAGATCGCAGCCGCCCCGCAGCCCGTGAAACGATTCGCTGTCCGGCCACCACGAATCCTCGCAGATATGCACAGCCAGTCGCACGCCCCGGTGCTTGAACACCAGCGGCGCCGTGCCCGGTGTAAAAATCCGCCGCTCGTCAAAAACCCCGTAGTTCGGCAGCAGCATTTTCCGGGCCACGGCCACGCGCTTGCCGCCGTGGAAGAGCAGCGCCGCGTTGTAGAGTTTTCCGCCTTCGCGCAACGGCGCGCCCACAATCGCCAGCAAGCTGCCTGGCAGCGCCCCGACCAGCTTTTTTTCTTCGGTCTCCACCGCATCCATGAATCCAGGCCGCAGCACGAGGTCATCGGGCGGATACCCGCACAAGGCCTGCTCCGGGAACACCGCCACCTCCGCGCCGGAAGACGCCGCCTCCTGGGCGGCCTGGACGATCTTCCCCGCGTTCTCCGCCACCGCCCCCACCGTCGGATTCATCTGCACCAGCGCGAATTTCATCAAGTTTTCACTCCCGTTTTCATCCAAAAGGCTTCCGGCAGACTGGCCAAGCGGTTTTGCGCGTAATCGAAGGCCACCATGCCCGTCTTCGCCCGTGCGATGATGGCGCCATCGCGGGATCGCGTCACCTGATAGATCAAATCGAACGTCTTGCGCCCCACATCCGCCAGGCCCATTTCCACCACCAGGCGGTCGCCGCGAACGGCGATCCCCTTGAACTGCACCACGGCATCCCCCATCAGCATGCCGACGCCCCCGATATCCTCTTCGGAGAACCCGAACTGCGCCAAAAACCGCAGGCGCGCCTCGTGCAGCAGCCCCAACATGGCATCGTTGCCCACGTGCCGGCCGTAATTGATGTCCGTGATCCGCACCTCCAGTTCCGTGCGGTAGACGAACTCCACGCCCTTCATGTCCAACTTCACTCTTGCCATGGCCCCGCATTGAACCAAACCCCCGTCCACTTGAACATTGAATATTGAACATTAAATATTGGATATTGAGAAGGTCATGGCTCCCTCCGCCCTCATCATCGTCCGGCGCGGCGAAGACCCGCGGAAATGCACCGTGCGTCTGCTGCGCGGCACCCCGGGCCTGGATTTCCTGCCCTATCCCCTGCGGCGTCGGCCAGACCTTTCCCGCCATCTGTTGCTGGCGCCCGATGCCCAGCTTCTCACGATAGCCGACGCCGGCCGGCCGCTCCTGCTGCTGGATGCCAGTTGGCGGCACGCGGCGGCGATGCGCCGCGCCATCGGCCCTGTCGAAGCCCGTTCCATCCCTCCCGGCTGGCAGACCGCCTATCCCCGCCGATCCAAAACCCATGCCGATCCAGCAACTGGCCTGGCCACCATTGAAGCCCTGTTTGCCGCCCTCTGCACTTTCGGCCTTCGCGACGACAGCCTTCTGCGCTGCTACCCCTGGCGCCACGCGTTCCTGGCCCTCAACCGGGATCTTTTGCCGCCGGATTGAAAGGGCCAGCTCGTTTTCGTTTTCTTGCAGCCGAACCCGCCGGGACCAGTCATTCAACCCATGGTAGCGCGTTGAGCGGGCGCGGCGACAACAAAACCCGAAGTGCTCTACTTCCCCGCCTGGCCGACGGCGAGGACATCGACGACCAACACATTTTCCATGGCTGTGGAACGAGGCTTGGAGGGAAGGTAGCGATCATGCCAATGCAGTTGATCTCCTTCGATTCTGGCCCCGCACTCCACATCATGAACCGTGACAAAGCCTGGATCCACCTGCCCCGTAAGCAAACGCGCCATTCCCAATGGCACATATCCGCGCATCAACAAGGCGTTCCCGTAATATGTCCAAGTGGCCGGGTCCGCGCCGATGCCCCGAAGCAATCCTGGAGTCAAACGCTGACGCAAGGAACGCGTGTCAATCAACATGATCGGCTTGCCTTCCCATTGATCCCGGGTCGATTTGATGTGGGCAAGCAGCCGCCGCTGGAATTCGCCCGATTGCCGCCAACTCTCGGCGGTGCCCTGATTGGCCACGATGGCCAGGAAGGCAAGAACAACAAGGGTGGGGCCCCATTTGCGAAACGGCCATCGATCCAGTGCCACGGCCGTGAGCAGGCTGACGCCCATGGCCGGAATGACGTTCAGCCGTCCGGCCGTATAGGACACCAGGCTCAAGGCCATGGCTGCGGCCGTCCATGCCAGCCCAAAGCCTGCAATCTGCAGCAAGCGGAAGGGATTGGAGTCACTGCCGCAACTCGGGGCGCCAGCCAGCTTGTGCAATCCCCTTCCAACCAGCAAAACGACGCCGGCATTGGCAACGAACAGAAATCGTCGGGTCCACAGGGGAAGCGTGGCAAAGGAATCGAACCCGTTCCGCATGGCGCCAAACATGTAATCCCCAAGCCACCAGTGCATCAGGTGCCAGGCGTTCATGACAATTCCCATCAGTGAAACACCCGCCTGCATATGCGGGGGATAATAGCTCCCTTCAATCAGTCCGAACGCATTCGTGCCGCGCCATGCCAGATATAGCACGCAGGCCGCACCAACCGGCATGATCTGAAAGATGCTGGTGAACGGCCGCCTGCGCCACGGCAGCAGGACCACATACGCCGCGGGCAGAAAAATGCCGGCTTCGTAGGAAAACAGCCCCACGCCAAAGGCCAAGGCGGAAAGCGCCAATCGCCAACCGCCCCCCCGGCGCACATAGGCCACCCAGAGCCAGCCGCTCAAGGCGTATGGAACTAAACCGCAAGAAACCTCGTTCAAGACTTGCGTGGACCAATGGTAGGTCTCCGTCAGGTTCGGCAGGATGGTAAAAACCACACCGGTCAGGATCGCGACAATCCTCCGGCCTGTCAATTCCAGCGCCATCTTCATGGTGAACAACAGCAGCAGCGAATTGCCAATCAGCGAAACCAGCGTCCAATACAGCGCACGGTCGCCGAACAGTCGCCATCCCACATTGACAGCAATCATGCTCAGCGGACGGTTGGGATCGAGCAGCCCTTGCCAAGCCGCTTCGGCATAGGATGCGTATGTCTTGCTGCGGGAGAGATTGATCCAATCGTCAACCGCCAACTCCGCTCGTGGCGCAGGCAAATATCTGGACCAAAACTGTAAAACCAAAACCCCCAAAATCACCCACCACCCCAGACGACATCTCGCGAACGCATTCCGAGCCGGAGCCGATGTGAATTCTCCTGATGATGTTTTCATGCCGAAATTGATCCATCTGAGACCAGACTACAGGATCGTGGCTGCAACGCAAACAGGATATCAAATGCAGGATATCAAATGCCTTGCTGGCTTGCGGGTATCAGCATGCTTCCGGCTTCGAGTGCCTAGCGTAATGCATACGCCCATCTGGCCCCGATAGCTGCTCATGGCTTACTGTCGTCCGGCATTCGTCCAACACGTTGACCGGATGCCGCCGCTCGCATCTCCGGGTGGCGTATCGGCACCCGATCTCCGCACGGCAGGCAAAGCGACCGTCAAATGATGATGCCCATCCATACTCAAAGTCAATCGTCCCATGTAAGGCACGTTTTTCCCAGCCGACGCGATATGATGTTGGCTGACCGAATGAGCAGTCGAGAAAGATGTCCGCGGCTTCCCGAAAAGATGATTGGCCGGTCAGGCTGACACACCCGTCGCCACCCAGTTCGGCAAACAGACTTGGACCAACGTTGGTGTGCCCAGTTAAGTGCTCATGGCAACGGCCAGAGCCAACCGCATCAGATCACCCGTCAAGCTGGTTGTCCCTGACACTCATTGTGCGGCCAATCAAAAGGCCACTTTCGTCAGGTTGCCCGCCTTCGGCCGGACCCGCAACCCCTCCACGTCCCTGATCGTCAAACAACAACCTGCAACGGAACGCCGGCCGGATCCTTAATTGTGGAATTGCCCCGACTCTGGCGACCGGGAATCCGCGGAAGCTGGCGCGGCAAAAGCCCATAGATGCCAGCGCAACACAAACACCTGACGCAGATTGGACAAAATGGAGCGGAGATTCATGACCTTGGATGTTCCACTCATGCGAGCGCGTATTCCCGTTGGTTCGCTGGCAATGCGATATCCCTTCTTCATGAAACGCAAGATCAGTTCCATCTGGATCATCCAGCCCCGGCCTGTTGACGTCAGCGGAACCGTATCCACCAGGGCGCGCCGAAACATCATGATACCTTGAAAATCGGGAAAGGCACCAAACAGTATCTTGTAGAGCATACGCTCAGCCCAAGAGAACAATCGTGCCGGCCAGGTACGGTTTTTTTGGTATTCGGGAATATATCCCAGCACCATGTCGGCATCATCAAATCGACGGATGAATTGGGTAATTATGGACGGGTCAAATTGTCCATCGGCCGGAAAAACCGTGGTGAGCTCTTTCGTTCCACACAAATACGCCCGATGGTAGACTGCCCCCAAACCCAAATTCGTCGGATGGTGCACCACCCGTATTCCCGTATGGCCTTGCGCCAGCCGGTCCGCAATTTCCCGACTGCCGTCTGTGCTGCCATCATCGATGATTACGATCTCCCAGTCGGCACCCAATCGCATCAGTTCATCATAGATTTCGCCGACGACACGTTCGAGGCTTGGCGCTTCATTATAAGCCATAATGGCCACGCATACGCTGCGGGACCCATGTTGGGGAGCGAACGGCATCCGCACCTTCATTTTTGAGAACGAGAGGCTTCGGCGGTCCTCGCAATTCCTTCTTCCAGGTCGACCTTGGCTTCGAAGCCGATCAGGTCCCGGGCTTTCTTGACGTCCGGGATGCGCAGCTCAACGTCGGCGTAGTCCTTGTAGACGAACTCGATCTTGGACTTTGAGTTCAGCACCCGAATCACCGTGTTGGCCAGGCCGTAGATCGTCGTCACCGCGCGCTGGTTGCCGATATTGAACGACTCGCCCACCGCCTTGGGATGCTCCATGCACAGCATCGTGCCGCGCACCATGTCGTCAACGTAGCACCAGGCCCGGATCTGCGTGCCGTCGCCGTTGATCCGGATTGTCTCGTTTTTAAGCGCGCGCTGGATGAAGGTGCGCAAGGCGCCTTCCCCCACCTGCCCCGGGCCGTAGACGTTGAAGGGACGGACGACGGACACCCGCAGCCACTGGTGCTGGAAATACGCGATGGCCAGATGTTCTTCGGCCAGCTTACTGACGGCGTAAGTCCAGCGCGCCTCGCCAATCGTTCCGATCGAGGTCTTATCCAGTTCCGACGATCGGAACGCATTGGTGCCGAACACCTCGCTGGTGGAGAAGCAGACCACCCGGTCGCAATGCTCCAGCTTGGAGGCAGCCTCCAGCACGTTAGCCGAACCCACCATGTTCACGCGCATCGTCGCGACCGGATTCTTGACCACCGTGTCGATGCCGGCAATCGCGGCGCAATGCACCACGATGTCGGCTCCCTCCATGGATTTGGCCACGTGGTCGTAGTCCAGCACATCGCCCACGACCAGGGTCAAGTTCTGGTGGTCCTTCCACGGCTTAGCCTGCAACGCATTGCGCGCCAGGTTGTCATAGGCCACGATCTGGTTGTTCTCGACCAGTTGCCCAATCAGCGTCGACCCGATGAAACCGGCCCCGCCCGTTATGAAGATCTTTTTGTGTTGTATCATGTGTCACCCTGCTTGCCGCCGGACCACGAACCGCCCGGCTGGTGTCATTTCCATCTGCATTTATCAAATCAGTATGCGCCCATTTCCCATGTCTCTTCAATCCTTTTGTGGAATGTCTGTGCTGGTACCGGGCCATCTGCGATTGACGGCAAACACCACGGCGGGCTCGGCGAGCCCGCCCTGCCCGCGAAGGGGAAAGGCAGGGCGCGTTGACCCAACTCGCTGCTTTAATCTCGATCCGGGGAAAGCAGGGTCGCGCCGAGCCTTGCTCCGCACTCCAAAATGGGTTCCTGGTCAATGAAACACAGTTGAGCCGGACTCCGCCCCGGAGCGCATATCCCTATTGCCTTACCATGGCAGGCGGGACTATCCTGCCGCCATGGAATTCATTGATCTAAAACGGCAATACCGCGAATACCAGGCGGAGATCGACGCGCGGATGCGCCAGATGGTCGAAAGCGCCCGGTTCATCATGGGCCCCGAAATAACCGAACTCGAGGGGCTTCTGGCAGGCTATGTCGGCGTGAAGCATTGCCTGACGGTGGCCAGCGGAACTGACAGCCTGGAAATCATCCTGCGGGCGCTGGGAATCGGCCCCGGCGACGAGGTGATCACCGTGCCCTTCACCTGGATCAGCACCGCGGAAGTGATCCTGCTGGTGGGGGCCAGGCCGGTTTTCGTGGATATCCGTGCCGCCGATTTCAACATTGACGCGGACCGGATCGAAGCGGCCATCACCCCACGCACCAAGGCCATTATGCCCGTGAGCCTCTTCGGCCAGATGCCGGACTACAAGCGGATCAACGCCATCGCCGAGCGGCACGGCATCCCGGTGATCGAGGACGGCGCGCAAAGCTTCGGCGCCACCCGCAACGGACGACGCAGTTGCGGCCTCACGACCGTCGCCAGCACCAGTTTCTTCCCGGCCAAGCCGCTAGGCTGCTATGGCGATGGCGGGGCGATCTTCACCTCCGATGATGCCTTGGCGGAAAAAATGCGTGCCATCCGCACCCACGGGGGGCACCGCCACCACCACCCCATACTGGGCATGAACGGGCGATTCGACACGCTGCAGGCCGCCGTGCTGCTGGCCAAATGGCCTCATTTTGCATGGGAAGTCGAACAGCGCGGGGCGATCGGCGCGCGCTACACGGAGCTTCTGCGCGGCACCGTGGGCGTGCCGGAAGTCATGCCGGGCAATACCCATGTTTATGCTCAGTACACCATCCGCGTCCCGGACCGCGACCGGCTGGGTACAACCCTCAAGGCGGCGGGAATCCCCACCGCTGTGTACTATCCCAAGTGCCTGCACGAACAGCCGGTGTTCGCCCCGCTGGGCCATCGCCCGGGAGATTTCCCCGAGGCCGAACAGGCCTCCCGCGAAGTCATCAGCCTGCCCATGCATCCTTTTCTGGCTGAAGACGAACAGGATTTCATCATCCAGGCCCTGAAAACCGCTTTGGAGTGAACCCTACCGGACGCTTGTCTGCCACATCCGTGGACAGGAGAGGAATAAGATGAAGAAAATCGCATTGGTTGGCTGTGGCCGCATCCTGGACCGCCACATTGAAGCCATCGGCACTGCCCGGGACCTGGAAATCGCGCTGGTCTGCGACACGGACGAGGCCAAGGCGCGCCAGACATCTGAGCGCCTCGGGGTGCCATATGTCACCGACTACCATCGGATCCGGGGTGTTGACGTGGCCGCCGTCCTGACGCCGTCCGGGAACCACCCGCAGCATGCCGCCGAAATCGCCGAATGCACGGATACCCCTTACGTCCTTTGCGAGAAACCGATTTCCCTGACGCTGCGGGAGGCCTATCAACTGTTTGCCCGCATCGATCAGGCCGGCAAGGTCCTGCTGCCGGTCTACCAGAACCGCTACAATCCGCTGGTGACCTTTACGAAGGAACTGATCGACAGCGGCCGCCTGGGCAAAATCCACCAGTTCATTTGCAACGTGCTGTGGAATCGCAACAACGACTATTTCAAGATTGATTGGCACGGCACGCGGGAACTGGACGGGGGCGTGCTCTACACCCAGGCCAGCCATTACGTGGATATGGTCCACTACTTTTTCGGAGATGTCGTGGAGCACAAGGGCATCGGCGGCAGTCTGCGTGGACTGGAAGTCTTTGACTCCGTCGCGGCCGCCATGAGTTTCAAGAGCGGGACCGTGGGCACCATCAACGCCACCGTCAGCACCTACCGCGCCAATTACCGCACCGAATTCACCCTGATTGCCGAAAAGGGTACCCTGCGCCTGGCCGGGACCAATCTCAACACCATCGAATTCTGGGATGTCCAAGGCCTGGAAAAGCCCAACATTGATTTCACTCTCGACCATGTCTATGGCAAGGGCCACGACACCCTGTACCAATACATCGCCGCGGCGCGCTGGGACATGTTTCCCTCCCGCAAGGACGTGCTGTCGGGGATTCGGTTGATGGAAATGCTTTCCTATTAGCAGGGGGGTTCATGGTTGATGGTTTGTGGTTGATGGGAAAACCTTGGAAACCAAAGGCTGGCAATTGAGCGATTACAAGGAACTGGAAGCCTGGCAGATTGCCATGGATCTCGCCCAAGAAGTCTATCGCCTTACGCGGGATTTTCCCAAGGAGGAGATCTACGGATTGACCAATCAGATCCGCCGGGCAGCTGTTTCGATCCCGTCTAATTTAGCCGAGGGAGCCGCGCGGGCGGGAAATAAAGAATTCCTGCATTTTCTCCATGTTGCCCGTGGATCTGCTTCGGAATTGGAAACCCAGTTGTTTCTAGCAATCAAACTTGGCTATCTTCGAGATTCAGTCGATTTGTTGGCACTGCTCTCCAGCACAAGGCGACTCATCAACGGGCTGATCCGTTCATTGAAGGAGAAACCATGACAGCACCATCTTCCTCCAACCAACAGCCATCAACCATCAACCATCAACCCTTCTTCGTCCATCCTTCTTCCTATGTGGACTCCGGTGCCATCGTCGGCGCGGACACCAGGATCTGGCATTTCTGCCATGTGATGAAGGGCGCGCGGATCGGCCGGAAATGCGTGCTGGGGCAAAACGTGAATGTGGACGCCGGCGTGAGCGTTGGCGACAATGTCAAGATCCAGAACAACGTCTCGCTGTATACGGGAGTCATGGTTGAAGACGACGCCTTCCTGGGCCCGTCCTGCGTCTTTACCAACGTCACCAATCCCCGCAGCCAGGTCAACCGCCACGCGCTGTACGAAAAAACCTTGGTCCGCCGCGGTGCCACAATCGGCGCCAATGCCACGATCGTTTGCGGGATTACGTTGGGCCGCTACTGCTTCGTAGGCGCTGGGACCGTGGTGACCAAGGACGTACCCGATTACGCCCTGGTCGTCGGCAACCCCGCCCGGCAAAAAGGCTGGATGAGTCGCCATGGGCATATCCTGAAAAACCCGGATGCCCACGGCATCATGATTTGCCCTGAATCCGGCTTCCGCTACCAGGAAACCGAGCTGGGCCTTCTGCGCTGCCTGGATTGCGACGAACAGGCCGCCCTGCCGGCCGGACTGACCCACGGCACCAAACCCTACGACGATTTCAAGTAAGTCGAGGGGCGAAGGGGGCAGGGGCCGGGTTCAACGGTAAGTAAAATCTGTTTCATTCTTTATAAACAGTGGAACCGTTTCATTGTTTATAAATATTGAAACAATAAGGGATGGGCGTTGCGGTCGAACCATCGCGATGGCCGGATTCGCACACCCCAATGCAGATGCGCCCAGTTAATCCTGTTGTGGAAAAACGGCGGTTCAAGCCCACCGCGGGCTTGTCTCACGGGTGAATCTCTGGTCAGGTAAACTGAGGATATGCGATTCCCTGTTAGGATCGGGGGGGGGCAATTCCCGGCAGGTTCGCGCTTTCAGCGTGACTAGCCGGCAGTGTACCCGGTGGGCCCTCCCAGCCTCTGGAGCGTCGGGACGTCCACCTTTCTAGTTCCGGTATTTCGGCTGAAATCCGACTTTTTTATTGTGGTTATGCCATGTTTTCTGAAGAACTGAGGCGGCGTTGTGATTGTTTTCTTCCAATCACTGTTTGCATACCATCGTTGATGCTCTGAGCGTTCGAATTTACCTCAAAGCCTCTTGCTAGGCCTCCGCAGACGACACAGAGGCCGTCCTTCACAATACAGTTTCATCTCGCGCGCCTCGCATCCGGACCAAACTTGGCGCGTGAATTATCCAGGCCGAGGCAATCGATCCGCTTTTGAGCGTGAGGAAAGCGTCTTGGCCATCCGCCAATCGTCCATCACGAAGCCGCGGCCGATATCCGTAACCAGCGGGTTCGTCTTGCGAAATCCCATGCGCTTGTAGAAGGCGATGGAACCGGCGTTGTTCCGGTTCACCGTCAGCCACAGCTCGCGGCATCCCAGTTCCCGGCCCCGTTGTTCCGCGTATGCCACCATGGCCCGGCCCAGCCCGGTGCCGCGCTTTTCGGCCCGCACGTAAATCTTGCTGAGGAGCATGCTCCGGTTCGCCGCGTCCGGCACCAGCGCAAAATAGCCGCACGCCGGGATGAGATAATATTCATAGCCTTCGGCTTCGATCTGGCGCGCAATGGCCTCCACGCTCTGATATTTCTCGAGCATGTATTCCACCTGCGCCCGACCGATGATGGGCACGTAGTGTGACATCCAGGTTTCCCGGGCAAGAGCCGCCACCGTTTGGATTTGCTCAATCCCGTTGACTCGTTCTGGTTGCATGTTCATGCCTGGGCTCCTTGCCGCTCGGACTGGAATCGCTCGGCCCAGGGGCGGCAAAAAGGCCGGGGCATGCCCCGGCCTTGGCCACCCTGTTCGTGATGATTATTCCACCAGATCAATCAGGTTCCGCACCGTGCTGTTGTCTTCCGGCGATGCGGGAGCCTCGCCGGTGCCGCTGGATGCGGACGGGGATTCGGACGGACCGCTGCCCTGTGACTCTTCGCGCGGAGCGCGATTGCCCTCGCCAGATCCACCCCGGTCGTTCCGGTCCCGCCGGCGATCCCGCCCGCGCCGGCGATCCCGGTCGCCGTTGCCGTTGCTGCGATCGCGACGCTCCCCGCCGCCCGGCAGTCCGCCCTGCAGGAAGGCTTTGCGGAAAGTGCTGCTGCACAACACCGGAATGCCGGCTTCCGTGGCCCGGCTTTCCATGGTCACGCCCGAACTGACCAGCGCGCCATCCGCGCTCCGGGACAGTTTCAGCGCCATCGCCACCAATTGTTCGTTGTCCGGCGCATAGAAGACCTTGAGACCGTTGTACTCGCCACCGTGATCCACTTCACGCAGCGGGCGGTCGCTTTCAAACACCACTTGCAGATCCAGGTTTTCCTGCTTGGCCACGCGCGCCAGGGCGTTCAGGATCTGCACCTGATCGCGGGGCGCCAGGCGCCGCCCGGTCTTTTCATCCACCAATCGCGCTGCATCCACAATATAGGCCCGGGGGTTCCGCCGCGCGGATCCGCCAGCCGGGGAAAACAGCGATTTAATCGCATCCATGAAGCCCATTCGAACTTCCATCCTTACTTTCTACTCGTTGTCCCGGGACGACTTCTGCCGCGGCCGCAATCCGAAACCAGCAACGCCCCGATTCGCGCGTGTTTCCTCCCCGATGCCTGCGACCGGCCGTCGCAATGTCCTACGCTTTCCCTGACAAACTTGGATGTAAACGCTACACCTCCCCGCCAAACTCGGCAAGCATGGTTTTTTGGTGGCGGAGCCGCGATGGAACCAAGTCGTTACACTCCGTTCCGTCACGGGAATAGGGCTGCTGAGCGTAGCGCGGGGCTCCGGTCCCGCGCAGCTTCAGGAATCCGCACATGACGGGAGCCGTGCGGTCGGAATTTCTCAGCCGGCCAGCAACCGATTGATGGCGGCGGCGGCGCGGCGGCCTTCGCCCATCGCCAGGATCACGGTCGCAGCCCCCAGCACGATGTCGCCACCGGCAAAAACATTGGGAATGCTGGTGCAGCCGTTCTCGTCGGTCACGATGTGCCCGTATTTGTCCACGGCCAGCCCCGGTGTCGTCTGCTCGATCAAGGGATTCGACTCGTTGCCGATCGCGACGATCACGGCATCCATCGGCATCTGAAACTCGCTGCCGGGAATCTCCACCGGGCGGCGGCGGCCACTGGCATCCGGTTCGCCCAATTCGTAGCGGAGACATTCGATACCCGTCACCTTGCCGTTCTCGCCAAGGATGCGCTTGGCATTCTGCAGCAGGTGGAACTGCACGCCTTCTTCCCGGGCGTGGGCCACTTCCTCGACGCGCGCGGGCATTTCGACCTCGGTGCGGCGGTAGATCAGGTGCACTTCGCGAGCGCCCAGGCGCAGAGCAGTCCGTGCGGCGTCCATCGCCACATTGCCGCCACCAAGCACTGCCACCCGCTGGGCGGCGTGAATCGGCGTGACCGCATGCACCCGGTCATAGGCCTTCATGAGGTTCGAGCGCGTCAGGTATTCGTTGGCCGAATACACCCCCACGAGGTTTTCACCCTCGATGTTCATGAATTTCGGCAGGCCCGCGCCGGAACCGATGAAGACGGCATCAAACCCGTCCTTGGCCAGCAGGTCGGTCAGCTTGCGCGTGCGCCCCACCAGGAAATTCGTGCGGATCTCGACGCCCATCTGCTTGAGGGTGTCCAGTTCGGCCTGCACAATCGACTTGGGCAGGCGGAATTCTGGAATGCCATAGACCAGCACGCCCCCGGGCTTGTGAAACGCCTCGAACAGCACCACTGCATGCCCGGCCCGACGCACGTCCGCGGCCACCGTGATGCCGGCCGGTCCACTGCCGACCACCGCCACCTTTTTGCCGGTTGCCGGCGCCACGGCGGGCGGCGCGGCGCCCTGCGCCCGCTCCCAGTCGGCTACATAACGCTCCAAGCGGCCGATCGAAACCGCCTTGTCCACCCTTTTGTGGCTCTTGCCCACGGTGCAAGGCTCCTGACATTGCGTCTCCTGCGGACACACCCGCCCGCACACCGCCGGCAGCAGGCTCGTTTCCTTGATGATCGCAATGGCCTTGGCCATCTCCCCCGAGGCAATGGCCGCAATAAACCGGGGAATATCGATTCGCACCGGACAGCCGGCCACGCAGGGCGCGTTTTTGCACTGCAGGCAGCGCACCGCCTCTACCCGCGCCTGCTCCTCGAAATAGCCCAGGGCCACTTCCTGCATGTTCCTGGCGCGCGCCAGGGGCTCCTGCGCCGGCATTTCCTGTGGCGGGATCGCCAGCCGGTCCCTTGCCTTCACGGGTTGCGCCAGCGCCTGGATCCGCGCCCATTCCACGCGGGCCGTCGCCCGGAGTTCGTCAGGGGAGCGCCAACTCACTCCTGCAACCCCTTCCGGACCGCTTCGGCGTGCAGGTTGCAGCCTGCTGCCGCGATCCGCTCCTGCTCCCGGTACGATCCCAGGCGCTGGATCATCTGGTCGAAATCCACCTGGTGCCCGTCAAATTCCGGCCCGTCCACGCACACAAACTTCGTCTTGCCGCCGACGGTCACCCGGCAGCCGCCGCACATGCCCGTGCCATCGATCATGATGGTATTCAGGCTGACCACCGTCGGCACCCCGAACGGCCTGGTCGCCAGCGAACAGAACTTCATCATGAGGGGCGGACCGATCGCAACCGCCAGATCGGGTTTCGCCCCCTGCGCGCACAGTTCCTGCAGCGGCTCCGTCACCAAACCTTTCCGCCCGTACGACCCGTCATCGGTGCAGATAATCACCTCGTCGGCCAAGGCCCGCATCTCCGGCTCCAGGATGACCAGTTCCTTCGTCCGCGCCCCGATGATCACGATCAGCCGGTTTCCGGCCTCTTTCATGCCTTGCGCGATCGGATACAACGGCGCCATTCCGATCCCGCCGCCCACGCACACCACCGTCCCGAACTGCTCGATGTGCGTCGGCCGGCCGAGCGGACCCACCAGATTCGCGATCTTCTGTCCGGGTTCCATCCCGGCCAGCAGCTTCGTACTCTTCCCCGCCACCTGGAAGATGATCGTGATGCTGCCCTCCTGCACATCCGCATCCGCGATCGTCAGCGGGATCCGCTCCCCAAACTCCGTATCCAGCTGCAGGATGATGAACTGCCCCGGCTTGCGTTCCTCCGCAATCAGCGGAGCCCGCACCCGCATCCGGTACACCTCCGGCGCAAGCCGCTCCTTGAACAAAATCTGGTTCATCAAACTGTTCCTGCCACCATCAATCCCGGGTAAAATATCACAGCCCTCCCCCGGAGCCAAAAAATGGTGGCGAGAATCGGGATCGAACCGATGACACACGGATTTTCAGTCCGTTGCTCTACCAGCTGAGCTATCTCGCCACCCAAAGTGTTTCGCGTGTATAGCGGGTTTTCCCCACCCCTGTCAATCATGGGCTCGGATAAAACCGTCCATGCCAGAGACGCCGACGCTGCAAAAGATTGCCAGCGCCGATCAACGTCTTTCCCTTTTCAGGGTGCTGTGTTGGCGGTGCTTTTGGGCGTCCCGTGCGCTGTTGGCGTTACGGCTTTCCCTGTCTGCTGTCCGGTTTCCGGCTTTCCTGCCGGGACTCCCGGTATTATCTTCATTCCCATGAATCCGCCCTGTCCTTTCTGCCGGCTGCCCCCGGACCGGATCATCGCCCATGACGGCCCCTGCGTCGCCTTCCGCGACGGCTTTCCGGTCAGCGCGGGCCACACCCTCGTCATCCCCCGGCGCCATGTCGCCTCCTTCCGCGAGCTCACCCCCGATGAATGGGCTGCGGCCCATCGCTTGGCGCAGCAGCTTTCTGCGGAACTGCAGGCCGCGGACCCGTCCATCACGGGTTTCAATTTCGGCGCCAATGACGGCGAAACCGCCGGGCAGTCCGTTTTCCACTGCCACCTGCACCTAATCCCCCGCCGGGCCGGAGACCACCCGGCCCCCAGAGGCGGAATCCGCAGCGTCATTCCCGGCAAGGCTCACTATCCTTGCCCCCCTTCCCCCCGTTGAACTCCAACCTATTCCAGTCGCCGCAGAAACTCTGCTTCATCCAGGACGGGAATCCTCAGCTTTTGCGCCTTCTCCAGCTTGCTGCCGGCCTCGGCGCCCGCGATGAGGAGGTGCGTGGTCTTGCCGACCGTTTCCGCTACCGCCGCCCCCCGTTTCCTTAATTCCTCCTGGGCCTGCTCGCGGGTGAATTTCTGCAGCGTCCCCGTGATCACCACGCGCTTGCCGAAGAAAAACCCGTCCCGGCTGGCCCCCGCGGCGACCCGCTCCACGCGGTTGAACCGCACCCCCGCTATGCGCAGCTTCTCAATGACGGCCAGATTGCGTTTGTTGTCGAAAAACTCCACAATGCTTTGCGCCACGATTTCGCCCACGTCGCGCACCTTGGCCAGCACTTCCGCATCCGCGGCCATCAGCGCATCCAGTGAACCCAGTTCCAGGGCCAGCGTCCGCGCCAATCCTTCGCCCACGTTGGGAATCCCCAGGCCGTGGATCAGCCGCCACAGTTCATTGTTCTTGCTGACGGCAATCGCGGCACACAGTTTGCCGGCCAGTTTCATCTCCGCCTTCTTTGCGGTTGCGGCGCGGTTTGGCCGCCTCAGCTCGATCATTTCAGGCGTCAGGGCGTAGAGATCCGCCACATCGTGCACGACGGGCGGCAGCACTTTTTCCACCCTTGTTTTTCCAAACAAGCCGTCATCGGTTGCGTCCACCACCTGGGTTTCCGACGACAACGCCTCAATGATGGCCTCCCCGAAACCGTCAATATTCATCGCCCCGCGCGACGCGAAATGCTCAATACGGCCGCGGATTTGCGCGGGGCAATTCATGTTTTCGCAGCGCCAGGCGGCCGCTTGCGGATCGCGCACGATTTCCCCGCCGCATTCCGGACACATTCCCCCTGCATGGGCCCGGAGGTCGAAAGGCCTGGCTCCGCGCGGCCGTTTGTCCGCCACAACCTCCACCACCGCCGGAATCACTTCTCCGGCCTTTTCGATGACGACGGTGTCGCCCACGCGGATATCCTTGCGCCTGATTTCATCTTCGTTGTGCAGGGTGGCGCGGGAAATCGTCGATCCGGCCAGTTCCACCGGCTCCAGCTCCGCGACCGGCGTCAGGACCCCCGTGCGGCCGACCTGCAGGGTGATGGCTTTCAGGACTGTCTGGGCCTGTTCGTGCGAATACTTGTAGGCCATGGCGAACCGCGGCGCTTTGGCTGTTGTCCCCAACTGCCGCCACAACACCAGCCGGTTCACCTTCACCACCGCCCCGTCCATTTCGTAATCACACTCGTCCTCGCGCCGCTGCAACTCCTGGGCGCGCGCGATAACCTCCTCAATGCCGCGGCACTCCCACCAGAGCTTCGCCACCGGGAAGCCCAGCTTCTGCAGCCCCCGCAGCACGTCCGCCTGCGTCTCGAACTCCACGCCTTCCAGGGCGCCAACGGCATACAGCACCGCGGAGAGCGGACGCGCCGCGACCACCTTGGGATCAAGCTGTTTCAACGAGCCGGCCGTGGCGTTGCGCGGATTCGCGAACAGCGGCTCGCCGGCCTTTCCCCGCTCGCGGTTGAGCTTCTCGAACGCCGCCTTGCCCAGATACGCCTCCCCCCGCACTTCCAGCACCGGGGCCACCGTTGGAATCCGCAGCGGAATGGAGCGGATGGTCCTGGCGTTGGCCGTGATGTCGTCGCCCGTCTTGCCGTCGCCGCGGGTGGCCGCGACTTTCAGGACTCCCTGCTCGTAGCGCAGGCTGATGGAAACCCCGTCCACCTTAGGCTCGATTACGTACTCAACCGCCCCCCCCCCCAGCGCCTTGCGTACTCGCGCATCGAACTCGCGTATCTCCTCGAGGCTGTAGGTGTTGTCGAGCGACATCATGGGCACCGCGTGCTTCACCGGCTGGAATCCCTCGATCGGCGCCCCACCCACCCGCCGCGTCGGGGAATCCGGCGCCGCCAGCTCCGGATGCGCCGCCTCCAGATCCTGCAGCTCGCGCATCAACCGATCGAATTCGCGGTCGGAGATTTCCGGCCGGGCCTCCACGTAGTACAGCCGGTTGTGCCGCTCCAGCTCCCCGCGCAGGACTTCCGCGCGCTGCCGCGCTTCGGCCAGATTCTGTGCCGCCTCATCCATCGCTTTCATTTATATGCCGTTTTGCCTTTCGGGTCCAAGCCCAACTTGGGCGTTTCGGTTATTGGATATTGAGATTCCCCTCCCGACCCTCTATCCTTCCCCGCACCATGACACCCCTCCCCGCCATGCGCCTGGAACATGACACATTCGGTCCCCGGGAAGTCCCCGCCGAGGCTCTCTACGGCGCACAGACCTCCCGATCCATCGAAAACTTCCGACTCTCCGGCACCTCGCTGCCCATGGAGATCATTCACGGCATGACCTTTCTGAAGCTCGCCTGCGCCCGAGCCAACGCCCGGCTCGGACTCCTGCCCGCCCGAAAGGAGCAGGCCATCGCAGACGCCTGCCGGGCCATTCTCAGCGGTGCCCATGACCGCGAATTTCCCGTGGATCTCTACCAGGCCGGTTCGGGCACCTCCTCCCACATGAACCTCAACGAGGTGATCGCCAGCCTGGCCAGCGAATCCCTGGGCGGCAAGCGCGGCGTCAAGGCGCCCGTGCACCCCAACGACGACGTCAATATGGGCCAATCCACCAACAACTGCTTTCCCTCCGGAGCCAAAATCGCCGTGCTTGACCAAATCCAGCGGTTGCTTGACAGCCTCGGCGCGCTGGAACAGGCCCTGCGCGCCAAGGCGGCGGAATTGGCCGACATCGTCAAGGCCGGCCGCACGCACTTGCAGGATGCCGTGCCCGTCACGCTCGGACAGGAATTCGGCGCCTATGCGCATGCCATGCGGCTGGCGGCCGAACGCCTCCGGGAAGCATCCGGCCGCCTGCGCGAACTCGGCATCGGCGGCAATGCCGTCGGCACCGGCATCAATACCAAACCCGCCTTCCGGGCCGAGATCATCGCGGCCCTCAACGAGGAAACCGGCGGGAGTTTCCGCCCCGCGGAAGATGGACTCTATGCGACGCAATTCATGACGGATTTCGTCCATGTATCCGGCGCCCTCCGCGCCGGCGCCCTCGATCTGCAGCAAATCGTCAACAACCTGCGCCTGCTGGCCTCCGGACCCAATACGGGACTGGGAGAAATCCGCCTGCCGCCGGTCGAACCGGGTTCCAGCATCATGCCCGGCAAGATCAATCCATCCATCTGCGAGGCCGTGAATATGGTTTGCATGCAGGTGCAGGGCCTGGACCAGGCTGTTGCCCTTGCCGGCGGCGCCGGCCAGCTCGAACTTAACACCCACATGCCGCTCATCGGCGCCAATACGCTGCAAGCCGCCAAGCTGCTGTCCGCGGCCGTGCGCGCCCTGGCTGAAAAATGCATTGCCGGCATCACGGCAAACGCCGACGCCTGTCGCCGCCACTTCGAGCGCAGCCCGGCGCTGGCCACCCTTCTCAACCCCCGCCTGGGTTACGACCGCGTAGCCCAACTGGTCCAAGAAGCCCTTGATTCCGGCCAGACCTTGCGCGAGCTCGTCCTGAAAAAGAAACTGCTGACCGAATCCGAGTACGACGCGCTGGTCGCCTCCTCCACCGCCCCGAACCTTTGAGTCCGGCCCCGGCATTTTCCGGTTCCGCATCCTTCCGCACCGCGCCCCTGCAGGCCAGTGGCCTGCCGCCGCGAATCCTGACCGCCCTCCGCGCCGGCGGCGCCGTCCGGCTGGGCGACCTGTGCCGACCGCCCCCTGCAATCGCCGACCTCCCTCCCGCCGACCGCGCATTACTGGACCGGGTTGTCGCCTGGTGGCGCGCAGCCTGCCTGGGCCACCCGCCGCGCCTGACCCTGGCAGAATGGCTTGCCCTCTTTCTGCCGGCACGGCTTGTGACCGTTCTCCAGCTTCACTATGGACTGCATGAATCCGGCACGGCGTTGTCCTTGCACGAGGCCCGCTTGAGCGCCACCGGCCGCCAACTTGGCCTTACCCGTGAACGTGTCCGCCAATTGATCGCCCAGGCCTTTGGCGCCTTGTACCAGACCTTGCCGCTGTTCGCCGCCGAACCCATTCTGCGCGCGGCCGAAAAAGCCCTGGAGTCCGTGGGCGGGGTCCTGGATGCCGCCGCGCTTGCTCAGCGCACAGATCGCGACTGGCAGGGGATCTCGCCCGTCGGCGCTTTTCTGCTTCTGGCCCAGCTTCGGCCCGGGCGCATCACGATCTACCGGGGCTTTTTCAGCGTTTACTCCGACACCCTCCTGGATCGCGTCGAAAAGGCCCTGCGAGACCGGCTCGATCGTGCCACGGGACTTCTGCCGATCTCCGAAATCGCCGCCAGCCTCTCGGCCGGGGCGCCGCTGCGCAATGGTCCCGCCGCCGAACCGCTGCTGCAGATGTTGCTGCGCCACCTGCCCGATGCCATTGCCACCCGCGACGGCCGCGCCGGCCTGGCCGCCCGTCATGGCGTCGAGCTGCTGCACGAAGTCCTGGCCGCCACCGGCGAAGCCCCCTTGCGCACGCTTGTCGAGGCCTTCAACGCCCGGGTCCATCCTGAGTGCCGCCGCGGCAGCGGATTCGTGCGCGACATGCTCCTGAAGGATCCGCGCATCCGCAAGACCGCGCCAGGCCGGTATGCCCTGCCCGGAGGTCTCCAGACCGGTTTGGCCCTGTAGGTGTGCCCTGTTCTGGACATCAACCCATTGTTAATGATACACAGCCTCCCCACAAATCCGTGATCCATCAGGGGTGGAGTCCCCATTTATGTACAACACCGTATCCTCCGTAGTCTGGCCGTGGCGCGAGAAGCTGTCGGCGCCGGCGGCTCCGAAGAAGGCCGGTCCCAAGGCTTCGTCCGTCCTGATTCAGGCCGCCGTCATGGCGGCCATCGGCGCCGGCCTGTATTTCTGGCTGGAACACACCGCCATGGGCCTCGTGGTCTGGTGCCTGGCGGGCGTCGTGCTGGTGTCCGGCTTCTTCCTCCCGCCGGTCTTCCGCGCCATCGAGCGGTTCGGGCAGTGGCTCGGTCGCGCCGTCGGCGCCATCCTGACCTGGGGCCTGCTGGCGCCGTTCTACTACATCGTGTTCTTCCCCATGCATCTGGCACAGAAGCTCAGCGGCAAGGATCCCCTCCAGCGCCGGCTCCATTCTTCGGACGCCACCTATTGGACCCCCCGCCCGCCTGTCCGGAATCCCGCCCAGTACAGGAAGCAGTTCTAATGAACATTCTCGGCATCAGCGCCTTTTACCACGACTCCGCCGCCGCCCTCGTTCGCGACGGCCGGATCATCGCCGCCGCCCAGGAGGAGCGCTTCACGCGCAAGAAGCACGATTCCAATTTCCCGACCCACGCCGTCCGCTACTGCCTCGCCGAGGGCGGCGTCGGACCCGGCCAGCTCGACGCCGTGGCCTTCTACGACAAGCCTATCAACAAGTTCGCCCGCATCCTCGAAACCTACATCGGGGTCGCCCCCAAGGGCCTCAAGTCCTTCATGATGGCCCTGCCGATCTGGATGAAGCAGAAGTTGTGGATTCCCCCCGAGATCGAAACCGCCCTCGAGCAGGCCGGCATCCCCATGCCGCCGGAAATCTTCTTCCCCGAGCACCACGAATCGCACGCCGGCAGCGCCTTCTATCCCTCCCCCTACGAAAGCGCCGCCATCCTGACCGTGGACGGCGTCGGTGAATGGGCCACCAGCACCATCGGCCACGGCCGGGGAAACGAGGTCAATATCCTCGAGGAACTCCGCTTCCCCCACTCCATCGGACTGCTCTATTCCGCCTTTACCTACTTCACCGGATTCAAGGTCAACTCTGGCGAGTACAAGCTGATGGGCCTGGCCCCCTACGGCAAGCCCGTCTATGTGGACCTCATCTACGACAAGCTGCTCGACCTGCGCGATGACGGCTCGTTCCGCCTCGATCTCAACTACTTCGGCTATCTCGACAGCCTGACCATGACCAACAACCGCTTCGACGAGCTGTTCGGCGGTCCCCCGCGCAAGTCCGAATCCGACCTGACCCAGCGCGAGATGGACATCGCCGCCTCCATCCAGGTCGTCACCGAAGACATCGTCCTGCGCATGGCCCGCCACGCCCGCGAGCTGACCGGCGAGAAATACCTGTGCCTGGCCGGGGGCGTCGCCCTCAACTGCGTGGCTAACGGCCGCCTCCTGCGCGAACGCATCTTCGACGACATCTGGATCCAGCCCGCCGCCGGCGACGCCGGCGGCGCCCTCGGCTGCGCCCTCATCGCCTGGCACCAGGTCAAGGGCAACCCCCGCACCGCCGACGGCCGCCGCGACCAAATGAACGGCGCCTATCTCGGCCCCGACTTCTCCGACGACGAAATCGGCGCGTTTCTCCAGGCCAAGGGCTATCCCGCCGTGAAGCACGACGGCCCCGAATGGGCCCGGACCATCGCCCGCCTCATCGCCGACGAAAACGTCATCGGCCTGTGCCAGGGCCGGATGGAATTCGGCCCGCGCGCCCTCGGCGGGCGCTCCATCATCGGCGACGCCCGCTCGCCCAAGATGCAGTCCATCATGAATCTCAAGATCAAGTAC
>JAAZBB010000023.1 GCA_012514035.1 Lentisphaerota bacterium
TCGGCCGCCGAATGCCCGGGACGCAGATAGAACTGGGCGATGGCCGAGGGCAGGACTGTTTTCGGGGCGACCACTGGCGCGGCGGCCGCCGGTGCGGCGGGTTGGCCGGAGGCTTCCGGCGCCGCCGGCACGTACGCGCTCAAGCCCAGGGGCCAAAGGGTCTTCCCCACGAACCAGAAGAAATTCCAACTGGCCATCGTCATGTTCTGGAACACATTGCCTGCTTCGGCGGCCCGGATGATGCCGTAGCTGGCATGGGTGTGCCAGGTAATGGCAGTGAACAGCAGACTCAAGGCGGCGAATGGCGCCAGCCATGGGCGCTTCCATTGATCGGATAATGGCCGTCCCAGATACAGGTCGCACAGCAGCAAAACGGCCGGCAGGGTCACCGCCATGGGCTTCGACAACAAGGCGCAGGTGGCCGCGACGAGCGAGGCGACAACATAGCGGGTTTTCCGGGTCGCGCGGAAATCCAGATAGAGGATCATGGCCCCCAGGCAGAAAAACGCGCACAGGACATCCTTGCGCTCGACAATCCAGGCGACCGACTCGACGTGCAGGGGATGGACGGCGAACAGCGCCGCGGTCAGCCACGCCCACGCACGGTCCGCCCGCAGCTTCCGCAGGAAGGCGCAGACCAGCAAGGTATTCGCCATGTGCAGCAGGACGTTGGTGAGATGGTAGAGCCACGGCTGCAAGCCGACCAACCGATGCTCGATCATGAGCGACAATTCGACCAAGGGGGTGTACTGGCCGTTGGGGATCGGCCCCAGTTGCGGATTAAGCCGGAAAAGGTCCGCCACATTGGCCCAGGTGAGCTGGTGAATGCGGAAATTGTGGGTAATGTAGTACGGATCGTCCCAGTCGAGGAATTCCGCCCGGAGCACGGGCAGGAATGGCAGGAAAGCCAGGAGGGCCAGGGCAACCATCCCGAGCAGAGTCCAGCGCCAAGACAGCCGCCCCTCCGCCGATGGTTCGTCAACGGAGAGATTGGTTTTCGCGGGAAGATGTCGCTTGCGGCGCGCCATGGCAGAGTCACTCGATCGGTCAAACAGTACCCGGTTGGCAGGGGGTGTCAACGACATCTACGCAGCGCAGCAGGTGCTCCGATCCCAACAGCCATTATCTCGCCAAGCACGCAAAGGACGCCAAGTTCCGACCCTTGGACATTGGATATTGGATATTGAATAGTAAGACCTCCCCCGCCGACCTCGTTCACCCGCCACGCAAGTTGGCGGGGGTCCATGGCAGGCCGCCGCCGGATCTACTTCAGCATGCGTTGCATGTCCCGCACGGTGGGATGATCGGGGTCCAATTGTTCCGCCCGACGCAACGCTGCTTCGGCCTCCGCGCGGCGTTGCTGGTTGATCGCCACGAGGCAGGCCAGATGAAGCGCCCGGACATCCTCGGGTTCCAACTTCAAGTATTGCTCGATCCAGTGGCGGGCTTCCGGCCATTTCCGCTGTTCGACCTGCCCCACGGCCGCATACCAAAGCAATTCGGGGGTGGCGGGATGGTGCCGCAAGCCCTCCTCGGCCACGGACAGGACCGCCGCCCGGTCAGAAAGCCGGCCGCGCTGCAGGTGGGCACGAGCCAAGGTGATGTACACCTCCGGGGCAGCCAACATCTGGGTGCGCCGGATTTGTTCCAGCTCCGCAATCGCTTCGTCCAGTCGGCCCAGTTGCAGGTGGTCTTGCGCGACGGTCAAACGGACAAATGCGGCGGTCTCCCCCTTTACATTCAATACATCCATGCGAAGAAGACCGAACAGCAGCAGGGCCGCCGCCCCCATGAGTCCGGCCTGCCGCCAACGCCGGGCCTTCAGGTAATCGAACCCATGCACCAGGCCCACGGCTGAACCCATGGCCACGAATGGCACCAGCGTCACCCGATAGCGTCCGGTCACGAAAAAAGCCACGATGGTAGCGGAATAGACGGCCATGAAGATCAGGATGAGCACCACGAGCGCGCGCCGGGGCTCAATGTCTCCAGGGCCGGAAGATCGCGGGACCAGCCAGGGCAACCCGACCGCAAACAGCGCCATCAGGAATCCAAAGCCGAGCGGGACCACCGACAGCGTGAAATATTCTCCGCGGCGGGCCTGATAGGGGGCGTTGTTGGGTATCTCCACATCCCCGATCAAGGCCACGCTTTTGCGGAGGGTCAACTCGAGCCACGCGGCCGGGTGGTTCCGAATGAACTTGAAGGCCCGCCCATACCAGTACGAGGAGACTTCGGATGGACGCAGGGTGCGGCCTTGCGACTGCTCGGCGATGGCGACGGTGTCTTCATAGCCCCCCCACCATGTGGCGCGGGTGCCCGGCACCACCGCCTGCATTCCGTTGGACTGCGGATTGTTGCCGATGAAGAAATTCACGCCGCCCTGCGAAGCCACCAAAACCCAGTCGCCGCCCGCCACGCGGTTGCGCACCGTGGCGGCCAGCGGCGGCAACCCCGCCCCCGCCGCCAGCAGCGCGGCAAAGAGGAGCCGTCGCCGCCAGGTTCCCGGTACCGCCCACAGCCCCCACACCACCAAAAACGGAAAAAATGCCAGGATATTGGGCCTGGTGATGGCAAAAAGACCCAAAATCATCCCCGACAAGCCCGCGAGCGGCAAACTGCGCCGGTCCAGACTCAACGACAGCAGATAAAACCCGGCCAAAGCGAGAAAAACCAGCAGCACCGGCAGCAAAAACTGGCTGTCGAAATAGATCAACACCCAATATCCGGCGCATAGCAGCCCGGTGACAAGCCCCACCCTCGTTCCATGACACCGCCGAGCCAGTAAAAAGGCCAAAACACACGAAAAAGACCCCAAAATGGCCTGAAAACTCCTCGCAAACCACAAATTCCCGCCGGAAATCTTCAATAATCCCCCCAAAAACATCGGATACAGCGGGGCCCGGAAATATGGGCCCTTATGCAAGCGGTCATAGGGCGGATTCCAGATCCCGGTGGCCAAGGCGCGCGCCCATTCCAGGTTGTACTCGGAATCCATATAAACCAGATCGAAGCCCGGCTTAGAACTGGCCTCGGCCAGAAAAACGATCCGCAGCGCGAAGGCCACGCAAAATACCAGTAGAATGGGGCCCCAGACACGGTACGACTTCGCCATGCCCTCATGTTCGCCAGACGCCGTTAATTGGCAATTCTTTTCTGAACCAGGAAATTATCAGGACGCCAAGGCACCGAACCAAGCAGGAAAACAGGAAACAACAGGAAAAGGATCGTCTATTCCCATCCTGGAAATCCTGTATATCCTGTCTACAATGGCTGTTCGGATTGTCCGGTCGCCGCCGGACCTACAGCCAAGCCGAACAGCCATGCTCACGCAAAGAACGCAAAGGGCGCCAAGGACATTGGATATTGGATATTGAGCCCCTCGTTCACCCGCCACGCAAGGTGGCAGGGGTCCGGAAACCTCCGTGGCCGGCCATAATTTCGCGTCATTCGCGAATTTCGTAGTTTCAGGCGGTCGCTTTATTCCTCTTCCACTTCGATCAGGTAGATGCCGAGGGGGGCGGCATTCGTGTCGAGGTACTCGTTTTCCGGTTCATCCGCGTAGAGGCCGGCGGCAATGGGAAGAAAGCCGTCCAAGCCTTCGAGCAGGTTCGTGGAGCGCCGGACTCGGTAGGTCTCGTCTTCGCGGCTTTGCCAGCGAATCCGGATTCCGCCCGGTTCCACATCGAGGCCTCGGCCCGGCACGAAAGCCAGGGCGGAGGCGGTGCGCTCAAACGGTCCATGGATGACATCATCGCCGGCGCTGGTCTCCTCGATGATCCGATAGGAATAGGTGCCGCCCACAACGGCATTGGTATCCACCTGGGCATAGGAATCATCCATTTCTTCCACGTCGTGGGCATAAATGATCTGACTGTTGACCGGCACCCACTCATCGCCGTCCAGGCGTTCGACCCAGAAGCCGACGGTGTCCCCATGCGCAGACGCCCGCCAGCGAATGACAACCTGGCCGTTTTCGGCCCGGACGCCGAACTGGAAAAAGGTCACGCTGGTGGGCGTGGTATACGTCACCACGATGTCCTGGCCCCATTGTTCCAGGCCAAAGCCGCCCAGGCCGGCGGGATAGCTCCACTTCGTCCCGATTTCCATGTTGTCGGCGCTGACGGACTGGCCGGTGGCGACGACCCAGTAATAGGCCACATCCGGATCGAATCCCTCCGGCGCGGTTTCCGGCAGGTTGATGGTCAGGGTCGAACTGGCCATGAGGGTGCCCTTGGCGGCAATCAAGTCGCAGTCGGTGGGACTGGTGCTGGCGATTTCGCATTCATAGGTCCCGCCGCCGAGGTCCGCATTTCCGTTCACGGTCAGGGTTCCTACGGAATTGCCGGGGCGGACGGTGCCGCCGGCGAGGGTCAGCGCGCCGATGGTGCCGGCCCCCGACACCACGCCTCCGCTGCCGACGGAAACCGCCGAATTGCTGATGGAGCCATTGACCACCAGCATTCCGGTGCCGACCGCGGTATCCCCGTTATAGGTACTGTGGCCGGTGATGCCCACCTGGCTCAGGCTGCTTTTCAGGTTCAGCCCGCCGGAGCCGGAAACCACGCCGGCCAAGGTGAGGCTCTTGCCCGCCCCGCCCCACACGTCGAGACCATAGCCGCCGTTGGTGATGGCGCCGTTGAAGATCAAATCCCCTCCCACGGGGTTCAATTCCGTGGTCTTGGCCATCTGGACGGGCACATTGAACGTATAGGTGCCGCTGCCATTGGGCGAGGTGGCTTCGATCTTGGCATTGCCGCTGCCGCCGCCAAGATGGAGATAGGCATTCCCGCCTTGGGTCAGGGTGCGGGAGGTGCCATTCTGAAACAGAATCTGATGGAGCTGAAATTCGGTGCCTCCGGTGCCGGTGGCGTCGTTTAGAGCCATGGCAGGCCGGGCCGCATTGTCGAGGATTGCAATATTGAAGTTTTTCTGGCCCGTGGCCGACCAGACGTTGTTGGACAGATCCGGGCGGCGCACGGTGTATTGATCACCGGCCCGCCACCAGTTGTTGATGCCGGAGGCATCGGTGTTGGCCCAATTGTTGTTCAGGCCGGCATCGCCGCGCCAATAGACGGTTTCCGGCGCCAGGGGCGGCGTGCCGCAGTTCTGCACCGTCACCGTCCAGTTATCGCCATCATTGTCGTCCCAGATCTCCTCGTTGGCATCGGTGAAGGCGACATTCAACTCGTAGGTGTCCGCGGGGATTTCGTAGGCCGCGGTCCAGTCGTCGCCCGAGGCCGTCATTTGCACCAGGGTGGCCGAGGCCCAGTTATTAAGGCCAATATACGCATACACGGGCGATACCCCGGCCAAATCCCCGTCATGGGGCGAGTAGGTGATGGTGACTTCCGCCCCGCATCCAACCGGCGCCGAAGGATCGAAGGCCGCGGTGGCCGGGACCGGCTCGCGCTCCTTGGAAAAGATTTGGAGGCTATAGGCCCCCAGGCTGACGGGCGCGGTCGAGCCGCTGACCTGGACCTGCGCGGGGCCGATCCCCGTGAAATCGGGTTGGTATTCGGTGGAATCGCTGTTGAACCGGCTGTGCCAGGTGCCGGTGGAGGGGAAAGGAATCGAGTAATTGTTGCGGGTCTGGGAGGAAAAATTAGCCACGACCACCACGTCGTCGGCCTGGCCGCCGGCGTCCCAGCGGATGTAGGACACGACCTTGTCCGTGTTGTTCACGAGGTTCACGTTGATCCCGGTGCCCTTGAGGCCCTGCAAGCCCCCGGCCAGGTTGCGCCGGCAATGAATCAGGTCCGTGTAGGCCTGCACGATGCCGGCATGGCTGTTGGTACGGGCCCAGCGCAGGGCCGTGTCGTCATGAAAGGCCAGGGTTTCATGCATTTCCTGACCTTGGAAAATCATGGGAATTCCGGGAGTCGTCATGACGATTCCGGCGGCCAACAGGGCGCGTCGGCGGGCCCAGAGGCTTTCCGGATCGGTGGAATCGATCTGGGCCGGCAGGCGGGTCCGGCCGTTGAGCGACCCCACATAATCGTGAGCCTCCGAGAACACCACGCGGTTGTGGCTGGGCCAGTCGTCCAGCAGATCCCGGACGTTATACATGTTGCGCTCGGCGTCGGAAGCCGCGACGACCTGGTCGCGGAGCGCCCACCAATAATTCACGTCCCACTGATTTTCGAAATAGATGGCGAAATCAAAAGCGTGGTCTTCTGCGCAGCGCACGACATGGGGATAGGTGGATGCCAGTTCGGAGTTGATGGCATTCAGCAGATCGCGGCCTTCGCTGTTGGCGCCCAGGTCGGTGTTCAGGATGTTGTAGACCGAATCCCACCGGAACCCGCCCACGCGATATTCCTCCACCCACATGAAGATCTGATCCCGGATGAACTGGCCGACCTGGGCAGAGCCGAAGTTGGGCCGGGTGTTGCCCCATGACGTGGGGGCTCGGCCGTCATTGTAGAAATAGATTCCGCCCAGGCTGTTCGAGGACCAGCCATCGAACTGCCACAGGTCCATGTCGGTGGGACCGTAGTGATTGTGCACCACGTCCAGGATGACGGCCAAGCCCCGTTCATGGCAGGCCTTCACAAACCGCTTGAACGCATCGGGGCCGCCGTAGTCGCTCTCCACCGCGTATGGGTCCGCAGGATTGTAGCCCCAGCTCCGCCCGCCGGGGAATTCATTGATGGGCATGAGTTTGATCGCATTGATGCCCAGGTCCTGGAGATGATCCAGGCGGGCGATGGCGTGGTCAAACGTGCGGGGCGTAGTGCCGCCTTCGTACGTGCCCACATGCATTTCGTAGATGACCAGATCTTTGCGGGCGGGCTGGGGTATCGGAGTCGCGCCCCAGTCGAAAGAGTTCCTGTCATAGATGATGGAATTGTCGGTGGAGTTGACGACCTGCCGCGCGCGGGGATCGCGTTTCCAGAAACTGCCATTGAGATAGTATTTGTATTTCTGGCCGGCAACAGCGCCCGCGACGTCAACGGACCAGTTCCCGTTGCCTTCGGAAACCAGCGCAGTTTCGCCCCAGGCATTGAAATCCCCGCGCACGGCGACGCTCGAAGCATTCGGCGCCCACACGCGGAACGTGACCCCGCCGGAATACGGGATCGCCCCCATGCCCGGCCGCGCCGACTGCGCGTGAACCGCCCCGCTGACCGCCAGCAGCACCGCAAGCCCGCCCCCCAGCACCCCCCGCCACCGTTGCACCCCGCGAGGCCCCGCTGGATTGGGCTTGAATACCGTTGCCATCGCCGCTCCTTGCCTGACTGGCACCGTGGGCCGTATTCGCACCAGCGGTCCCGCCAACCGAACTGTTAAAAATCTCTGAATATACAACCCACTGCCGATCGTCAAGGTTGATGCACCCGGCGGGCAAAATCACCGCAGAGCATTAAACCGGCAAAAACCAAACTGCGAATTACTCGAATTCCACGAATGAGAAAAGAGGGTCTTGAGAAACCCAACCCAAGCAGGAAAAGGATCTTCTGTTCCCATCCTGAAAATCCTGTAAATCCTGTCTAAAATGGCTGTTCGGATTGTCCGGCCGCCGCCGGACCTACAGCCGAATCAAACGCCATGTTCACGCCAAGACGCAAAGACGCCAAGTTCCGATCCTTGGACATTGGATATTGAATATTGAGCCCCTCGTTAACCCGCCACGCACGGTGGCAGGGGGCCACGGCAGGCAGCCGCCAAAAGGGCGTCCCGGCCCCCGGAGGGGTCGGGACGGTCGTACGAATGAAGCCGCAAGCCGGATTATTCGTCATCCACCTGGATCAGGTACATGCCGATGCTGCCGGCCGTTTCGTCGAGGAACTCATTCTCGGGCACCGTCGCGGAGATGTCCTCTTCGATGACCCCGAAGCCCTGCGTCAAGTCCGTCGAGCGCAGGATCTTGTAGGATTCGCCTTCGCGGCTGAGCCAGCGGATCAGGACCCCGTCCGGTGTCACCGTGATGGGATTCTCCGCCGCGAAGCCCAGCTCGGACACAGTCCGTGTGAACGGCCCATGGATCTGCTGGCCGCCGTCGGTCTCGATCTCCACGATCCGCCAGGTATAGGTACCGCCGATCTCGGCGCCGGCATCCACGAGCGCATACGTCGCGCCCATTTCGCCCTTGCCGTAGATGATCTTGTCGTTCACCCGCATCCAGGCCCCGCCGACCTGGCGCTCCACCCAGAAGCCGACCGTATCGATTTCCGATGCCGTCCGCCACCGCAGCACGGCCTGGCCGTTCTCGGCCCCGGCCACGAAGTAGTACAGCACCACGCTGGTAGGCAAGGTACTGCCGCTCCCTTCAAGCGGAATGTCATCCGTGTAGTAATTTTCGGTTCCAGTCGTATTCAAACCCTTTGCGCCGAACTTGCTGCCGTTGTACTCGAAGACCTTGAACCAATACAGGGTATTGGGTGTGAGGCCCGTCAACGTGACGCTGTTGCCGGCTCCGTCATAGCAGATCTTGTTGCCGTTGCCTTGATCGGCGGCGGCACTAAAGTCGACATTGACTCCGGTGGGGCTCACTCCGTCTGTGGGCGTCCAATTCACGGCGTACAAGGCCCTCACGACCACGATGCGCCTTTCCCCGCTGCCGATGGTCCATGTCAACGTCAAGGATTCGGCGGTTGGATCGGTGACTGCCATAGAGGCGGAATGCTCCTCGGGTTCCGTGGCCAGTGTCGTCACGCTCACATCAAAGACCACCGTCTCATAGTTGTCGCCATCGGTCGGCGTGAAGGTCACCGACTGGTCGGCCTTTCCTTCGAGTGGCTCGATGCTGTCATCCGTCCAGGCGAAGGATCCCGCCACCGAGGCCTCGCCGCCGCTCAGCGTGGAACTGGCCAGGGTCTGCCCCACCACGATATTGCCCGCCTCGGGCGGCGTCGTGATCGTCGGGGTGGCCTTGCCCACCGTCACGCTCACGTCGAAGACCACCGCCTCGTAGTTGTCGGCATCGGTCGGCGTGAAGGTCACCGACTGGTCGGCCGTGCCCACGTCCGGGGCCGTCGCCGGCGTCGTCCAGTCGAAGGCTCCCGCCACCGAGGCCTCGCCGCCGCTCAACGTCGAGTCCGCCAGCGTCTGCCCGTAGGTGATCGCCGAAGCGGTCGGCTCCGTCGTGATCGTCGGGATCGCCTTGCCCACCGTCACGCTCACGTCGAAGACCACCGTCTCGTAGTTGTCAGCGTCGGTCGGTGTGAAGGTCACGCTCTGGTCGGCCGTGCCCGCGGCCGGGGCCGTCGCCGGCGTCGTCCAATCGAAGGACCCCGCCACCGAAGCCTCGCCGCCGCTCAGCGTCGAGTCCGCCAGCGTCTGGCCGTAGGTGATCGCCGATGCCGTCGGCCAGGTCGTCACGGAGGGGTCGGCCTTGTTCACGGTGATGGACACGTCACCGTTCGCCGTGTTGTAGGTCTCGTCGTCCGTTGGATAGA
>JAAZBB010000024.1 GCA_012514035.1 Lentisphaerota bacterium
CCTGCTCGGGGCGCGCGCCGCCCTGGACCGCGCTCCGTTTGTCGCCCCGGACATGATTCCGTTCTTTGCCAAGCTCAAAACCTTCTTCTGCTGCTGGGGCTGGATGTACATCATCGGCATCTTTCTGGCGATCCTGCTTCTGCTGATCTACGTCGCGCTCTCGTTCTGGGCGGTCTCGGCCGACCCCGCGCAGCTTCCCCGCTTTTTCACCCCCTGACCCCGCATGGCCTTCTCGCCCGAGGAACGGAAACGCTACTGCCGCCATCTCGAACTGCCAGGCTTCGGCGGCCGGGCGCAGGAACGCCTCCGGGCCGGCCGGGTCATGGTCGTCGGCTGCGGCGGGCTGGGCTCCCCTGCGCTGTATTATCTTGCCGCCGCCGGCATCGGCCGGATCGGCCTGGTCGACTCCGACATGGTGGAGCTCTCCAACCTTCAGCGCCAGATTCTGCATGCCACGCCCGACATCGGCCGTCCCAAGGTGGATTCCGCCGTCGCCCGCCTGCGCGCGCTCAATCCCCACGTCTGCCTTGCGCCCCAGGGCGAACGCCTCACGGCGGACAATGCCCGCGAATTCTTTGCCCCCTACGACATCGTGCTCGATGCCACCGACAATTACGCGTCGAAATACCTGATCAACGATGTCTGCGTGGCGTTGCACAAACCCTTCGTGCACGCCGGGATTTCCGCCTTCTGCGGCCAGCTCCTGACGGTGATCCCCGGCCAGAGCGCCTGCCTGCGCTGCGTCTATCCGGTGCCGCCGCCCGCCCTTGGCGCCGGCCCCAAGGCCGAGGCCGGCCCCCTCGGCCCCATCCCCGGCGTCATCGGAACCCTGCAAGCCATCGAAGCCATCAAGTTCCTGACAGGGCTGGGCGCGCTGCTGACCGGTTCCCTCCTGACCTATGATGGCCTTGCGGCCGAATTCAAGACCGTTCACGCTCATCGCAACCCCGAGTGTCCCGCCTGCGGCGGCCACCCGAAACTCCCGGAGCAAACCCATGGCTGAAACCATTCAGTTCACCCTCAACGGCACCCCCCAGGCCCTGGTCATCGAACCCGCGGACAGGATCATCGACGTGCTCCGCGAACACCTCAACCTGACCGGCACCAAGCGCGGTTGCGACGACGGCACCTGCGGGGCCTGCACCATCGTCCTCGACGGCGAGGCCAAGCGCGCCTGCCTGTTGCCGGCGTCCAAGCTCGCCGGTGCGACGGTGCTGACCATTGAAGGCCTGAGCACCGGCGCTGAAATCCATCCCATCCAGAAGGCCCTGATCGAAGCTGGCGCCGTTCAGTGCGGCTACTGCATCCCCGGCATTGTTCTCGAACTCTACGCGCTCTTCACCAAGAACGTGAACGCCACCGACGACGAGATCAAGACCGCCCTCTCCCGCCACTTCTGCCGCTGCACCGGCTATGAAGCCATCTGGGAAGGCGCCCTCCTCGCCCAGAAATATTTGAAAGACAAACCTCAATCCTAATGCTTCATTCTTAATTCATAATTCGAAAGGCCCCCATGCACGACATCCTGATCAAGAACGCGCAGCTCCGCCGCAAGGCCGGTCTCTGGAACATCGCCATTGAAGAGGGCGTCATCCGGAAAATCACCAAGCAGCCGATCCGCGGCAAGGCCGGCAAGGTCATTGACGCCGGCGGCAACCTGGTCACCGAGCCGTTCGTCAACACCCATCTTCACCTGTGCAAGGTCTACACCCTGGAGATGATGGACTCCCTCGCCCTGCGCGCCTACCATGGCGCCGACATGGGCGGCGCCATGACGGCCATCGAGCTCGCCGCGCGCGTAAAAGCCAACTACAACGAGAAATGGATCCTCCCCAACGTCCGCAAGGCCCTCCGGCTCGCCGCGCTCAATGGCAACCTCCACATCCGCGCCTTCGCCGATGTCGATTCCAAGGCCAAGCTGATCGGCCTCAAGGCCCTGCTCAAGGCCCGCAACGAATTCAAGGGCATCGTGGATGTCCAGGTCGTCGCCTTCCCGCAGGACGGCGTCGTGCGCGAGCCCGGCACCGTGGACCTGATGAAGGAGGCCATGGACCTTGGCGCGGATGTCGTCGGCGGCATTCCCTGGATCGAATTTACGGAGAAGGACGAGCAGACCCACATCGACGAGATGATGAAACTGGCGATTGCCTACGACAAGGACATCTCGATGCTGGTGGACGATGCCGGCGATCCCACGCTTAAGACCCTCGAGATGCTCGCCGTCCGCACCCTCGAGGAAGGCCGCGTCGGCCGCGCGCTCGCCCATCATGCGCGCGCCATGTGTCTCTATCCCATGCCCTACTTCAAAAAGGTTGCCGCCCTGCTGCGCCAAGCCGGCATGGGCGTCGTGAGCGATCCGCACACCGGCCCCCTCCACGCCCGCGTGAAGGAATTGCTCGAAGAAGGCAATCTCGTCTGCCTCGGCCAGGACGACATCTCCGACGCCTACTATCCCTACGGGCAGAACAACATGCTCGAGGTCGCCTTCCTCGCTTCCCACCTGCTCTGGATGACCACCTATCCCGAGATGGAGACGCTCTACGACCTGATCACGGTCAAGGCTGCCAAGTGCATCAACCTGCCGAAATTCGAGTTGAAGGAAAAGGCCAATGCCAGTCTCGTCGTGCTCGACGCCAAGAGCGTATGCGAGGCCTTCCGCTATCACAAGGCCCCGCGGCACGTGATCTCGCACGGCAAGCTGCTCAAGCCCGCCGATCTCCGGTCGTAGGGGTGCCGCCCCGCGCCTCCACGGCCGTCCCCGCAATGCACGCCTAACCCGATTCATCCGAGCGGGATTGCCTGGGCGAGCCTGCATGTCGAACGACGGCATCCGCCCATGGGATGAACATGCACGGCATGAAAATCACATAATTCAACTTGTGTTTGACGCATTAACACGTTATTAATCATATTGGATTTGTGGAACTCGATGAAAGTTGGATGTCAGCCATCAAAGCATCCCCACCTGCGACGGGCATCGCCGGGGGCGGGATTCGTGGTTTTTCTTTGCTGGTTGGTGCTCGGGACCGGGCCAGGCTGGGCCGAGCCCTCCGCCCAAACCACGATCCGGGTGGGGATCTATCAAAACGAACCGAAGCTCTACATGGACGAGCAGGGGCAGCCCCAAGGCATCTTTCCCGATCTCCTCCAAGCGATGGCCGAACAGGAATCCTGGCGGCTGATATTCATTCCGGGCACCTGGCAGGAAAACATGGACCGCCTCCGGCGGGCGGAAATCGACCTCATGCCCGACGTCTGCTTCACCGAAGAGCGGGCCGAGGAATTCGTTTTCAACCGGATCGCGGTCATTTAGGACTGGTTCGGAGTGTTTACGAGGAGGGACTCGTCCATCCGTTCGCTTCCGGACCTGAGCAACTGCCGGGTCGCGGTCCTGTCGGGTTCAATCCAGGAAACGCTGTTCGCCAGCATGGTCAAGGGATTCGACCTCGGGGTGGAATTGGTGCCGGCCCCGGATTACGACTCAGCGGCGAAAGCTGTCCGCGACGGGCAGGCGGAAGCCATGATCTGCAACCGCTATGCCGGCCCGCACCTCAAGAAGAAATACGATCTGGGCGATACGGCCATCATCTTCAATCCAACCATACTGAACTTTGCGGCCCCGAATCCGGAATTGCGCCCGCTGCTGGATGTCATGGACCGCTACCTGGAAACCTGGAAAGCGGATCGGGGCTCGGTGTATTACACCATCTTGAAGAAACACGCCGGCGAGGCGCCGGCCCCCTTCGTTCCGCACTGGTTGCGCATCGCGGCCGTCAGCCTGGCGGGGGCGCTGCTGATCGCCGCCATGGTCGCCCTGCTGCTGCGCCGCGAAGTCGCCCGCCGAACCGTTGAACTCCGCAACCGGACCCGGGAGCTGGAAGAAGCGCTGCAGTCCCTGCACGAGGCCCAGGCCATGGCCCTGCAACAGGAGCGGCTGCATGTGCTCGGACAAATGGCCAGTGGCGTCGCCCATGACTTCAACAATGTGCTCATGCCCATCATCGGTTTTGCGGAGCTGCTGCTGGACCAGCCGAAGGACCGCAACGATCCCGAACGGCTCCAGGAATACCTGAGGCTCATCGCCAAGGCGGGCCAGGATGGCCAGCTCATCGTGGCGCGATTGCGCGGGTTCTACCAAACCCGCGGCGAAATTCCGGCCTGGACCCAACTGCATCCCGACCAGATCATGCAGCAGGTGAAGGATCTGACCCAGCCGCGCTGGCACAACATGGCGCAGAACGACAACATCACGATCAAAGTCCAGACGGATATCCAGGAAACCCCGCCGATCCTGGCCAATGCAACCGAAGTGCGCGAAGCCCTGGTGAATCTGGTGTTCAACGCCGTGGATGCCATGCCTCAGGGAGGCACGTTGACCTTGGCCGTTACCTCCGACCCAGATACGGTTCACCTGACGGTGAAGGACCAGGGCATCGGAATGCCGGAAGATGTCCAAGTCCGCTGTTTCAATGCCTTTTTCACGACCAAGGGACCATCCGGCACGGGCATGGGACTGCCCATGGTCAAGCAGATTTGCGACAAATACGCCGGTTGCATCAGGATGACGAGTCGTCCGGGATCCGGGACATCCTTTACCATAAGCTTCCCGGCCATACGTACCCCCGGCCCCTCCCCCGTGTCCGCAGGCCAACCGGAGGGCGGCATTCGCCCGCTGCGCATTCTGATCGTGGACGATGAACCTTCCGCCGTGGATGTGCTGGCGACCATTCTGTCGGCGGAGGGGCATCTAGCAGATGGCGCGGACGGCCCCTTCCAGGCCATGCTCAAGATCCGGGAACACCACTATGACCTGGTGCTCACGGATCAGGTCATGCCTGGCCTGGCCGGGACCCAGCTCCGCCGCCGAATCATGAAACAGGCGCCCGGTCTGCCGGTCATGATCCTCACCGACGTGCGGCAGGACGAGTGGAAGCGGCAATACCCATCGGAACCAGACTGTCCATTCCTGGAAAAACCGCTGCGCCGGCAGGCGTTTTCCCGGATCCTGCGGGAGATGGGAATCGTACAGAAGCCCATCACCATTTGACGGAACCGGGGGCATGCCACCCCGGCCCTGTCTCCTCCCGACGGATCCGAACGGGAAAATTACAGCGGCAGGATCCGGATCAATGGGGCGGCTCACGCCGATTCCGGAACATGCCAGGAGTTGGGCACGGTGGTTTTGTTCTATTATTCCGGGCCCGTCCCGGCTATGCTTTCGGGTGTGACCGCGTTTCCCAACCGGTTCCGCCATCCCGGACCGTACCGGCGCGTCACCCATCCAAAACCGGAGCAGGCAGGACCATGACCCAGCCGTGGCAATATGATGAAACCGAACAAATCGGCACCGACTATCGCGCGCCAAGCGAGGTGGCGGCCTATGATGCCCGCATGCAGAAATTGCGCGATGTTCACGCCGAAGCCGAGGAAATCCATCGGAGGTTGCGGCTCACGCCGGACTCCACGGTCTGGGAAATCGGAACGGGAACCGGCGAATGCGCCCTGGCGCTGGCCGCGGGGGTCAAGCAAGTGCATGCCGCCGATGTTTCCCCGGCCATGCTGGCCTGGGCGCAACAAAAGGCGGACCAGCGAGGCATCCGCAACGTTTCGTTCATCCAGGGCGGCTTCCTGTCCGGGAACCGGCCCGACCAACCCGTAGATGGCATTGTCACGCAACTGGCGCTGCACCACTTGCCGGATTTCTGGAAGTCAAGAGCCCTGGCCGAAATGGCCAGCCGCCTGCGGCCCGGGGGCCGGCTGTATCTTCGGGACATCGTCTTTCCAGCCCCCATGGACGACTATGATGGCTTTTTCGCCAAGGTCATTGAAGAAGTCCGTGCCCGGACCGATGACGAAACGGCCCGGCAGACGGTTGAACACATCAAACGGGAGTATTCCACCCTGGATTGGATTTTGGAGGGCATGTTGGCTCGCAGTGGATTGCACATTGTTTTCCATGACCGCAAGGGATTCCTGTCGGTCTATGTCTGTGAAAAATGAACCCATGGGCCGCCAATCCAGGATGGCCTACAGCGTTTCGAAACCCGGCCGGCCCACGTTCCGGGTGCAGGTGCGCCATGGCGGTTGATCGGCTGGATTTCTGACCATATCATCGGACCTGAAGGAGATGGCCATGACCGCGTGGTACGAAAAATTGTTCGCGAACTATGCCCGGCAGTACGACCGCGAAAGTTTTGTGAAAGGCACCATCGGCGAATGCGACTTCATCGAGCGCGAGATTGATATGGACAAAACCCGGCGCATCCTGGACGTTGGCTGCGGCACGGGGCGGCACGCGATCGAGCTGGCCCGGCGCGGGTATGCCGTCGTGGGCGTGGATCTTTCGGCCGCCCAGCTTGCCTGGGCACGTGAGAAGGCCGCCGCGCAAGGGATCCGAGTCGACTTTCGCAAAGCGGATGCGCGCCACCTGACGTTCGCCGGCGAATTCGACCTGGCCATCATGCTGTGCGAAGGCGCCTTTTCCCTGATGGAAACCGACGAAATGAATTTCCAGATTCTGCAGGGCATTGCCCGGGCACTGCGCCCCGGCGGCAAGCTCATCCAAACCACGCTCAATGGCCTCTTCCCCCTCTTTCATTCCGTCCAGAAGTTCCTGGCCAAGGCAGCAGCCGATGGCACATCCACAACCGAGAGCTGTTCCTTTGATTGGATGACTTTCCGCGATCACAGCGTCATCGCCTTTGAAGACGACGATGGCCGGAAACACAAATTGAAGTGCAACGAGCGCTATTATGTCCCACCTGAAATGTCCTGGCTGTTGAAAACCGCCGGTTTTGCCACGGTGGAAATCTTTGGTGCCCGGCTGGGGGCCTATAGTCGTTCCGACCTCCTGACCCCGAACCACTATGAAATGCTGATTGTGGCGGCAAAAGCCTGAGGTTCATTCTTCCGCCCGGCAAAGACCGGAGGTCCAAATCAAGACGACTCCAGCCGGGCGGCCTTCATCGCGCTCCGGCCTGCTGCCGGGAACATTGAATGCGCCTCAGGACGCGTTTTCGAACACCCAGAGCAGGATCCGGGTGGCGCCGTAGGTTTTGTCGCGGGCCAGACGCCAGCCGGTCAAGGCCGGGATGGTCGCATGTCCCTCGGTTTCAAAAACGAAAACACTGTCGCGCTCGACCCAGTGATTGCGCGCCAGCAGATCGGCAATGATTTCCATCCAGCCGCCTTCCTGCGCGGGCGCATAAGGAGGATCGGCCAGAATGATGTCGAACGGCGGACCCGGACACCAGGCCCGCAGGCACTGGAAGACATCGACCGGAGCAACATGCCCGGCTTCGGGCGCAACGCCCAGGGCGTTCAGGTTTTGGTGCAGGGCGCGTCGCGCGGACGCCCTATTCTCGATCCATTCGACCCAATGAGCCCCGCGGCTCCATGCCTCCAGTCCCATCGCGCCGGTGCCCGCAAAGAGATCCAACACCCGGGCTCCCGGCACGCGGGGCGCCAAAATGGAAAATACCGCCGCGCGCACCTTGTCCTGGGTGGGCCGAATGCCGGCGGGCACCTGGAGCCGCCGACCGCGGTGTTCTCCGCCGGTCAACCGCATCGAACGATCTCCCGCCCCCATTGGCAAACCGCCAAGGCCAATTCGGCCTCGGCGCCGTGAAATCCGTGGTCCGCGCCGGGAATGAGCCAATCATCAAAATCCCGTGACGAAGTTTTCCGGCGCAGGATGGCAAGCATGTCTGCGGGTGGGATCACAGCGAATTCCTCTTGTTCGCCGAACACCGCCAGGACCGGGCAGGTGATCCGCCGGAACTGGGTCAAAGCGCCGTCATAGCGGAACACGCTGGCCTCCGCGCGGCGGGGATCCGCCACACTCAGGAACCGGGCCGCCGTGAAGCGCTGGTAAAGGCCCGTCACGGGCGCCTCCCCCCGGCCGGCGGCGACCATCTTCCGGGCCCAGGCTGTTTTCATCTCGAAACGGCGGCCCAGGTCGCGCCGGATGATGGCGTGGTCATCCGCCGGCGCCAGCAGGACCAGGCCCGCCACCGCGGGATGCCGCCGCCGGGCCTGCCAGTAGACAATCTTCTGGCAGCCGGTGCTGTGCCCGACGAACAACAGTTGGCGATGGCCACCGCGCCGCGCGAATTCCGTCGCGGCATCCAGATCAAAGAGGCAGGTGCGGAACGGCTCATCTTCCGTGCCGCCTTCTGCGCCGCGGTTGTTAAACGAGAGCACGGCCAGTCCCAGCGCGGGAGCCGCCTCCAGGAAGGCCTTTTTCAATCTGGAGCGATAGAAATTGCTGCCCATGCCATGCACAAACACCAGGAGCGGAGCGTTGCGCCTAGGTGCGGGACGATAAAAACCGTCCAGCATCCGGGGCTTCCGGCGGCCCGCGGCCGGAAAAGCCACCAAAGAGCCATCCACCGCCCAATCCCCTGGGGTCTGTTGATTCCCTTGCATGTTGGTCCTGCCTTTTATACGCTGGAGACAGGAGTCAAATCCATGAAAAACCGGTTGATTTACCTGGCGGTGGCCGGCCTGGCTGGAATGTGGCTGGCGGCCTGCGGCCGGCAGGATGCTGCGGATCCGGCCCGACCCGAATCCGCCACCTTACGCCCGCCCGTGCCGCGGGTTCTGCAGACGTGTCCCGGACTGCTGAACGTGGAAAGAATCCAGGGCAATGAACAATCCGGATCCGTATCGCTTGTCTGCGGGCAAGCGGTGCAGGCGATCACGGATTACTACCTGGAGACGCTGGCGGCCGACGGCTGGATTCCGGGGACGGTCCTCGCGCAGAACTCGGAACAGCACCTGCAATTCAACCGGGATGGTCGGTTTCTGCGTTTCCAGATCGGGCCCGGCGGGGCGGCCGGGACCGCACGCGTACTGATCGCCTGGCACCAGCCGGCCGGGGCCCGGGCATCCAACCCGGACGCCGATCTCCCCGATCCCGTCGAACAAGAACCCGATCATTTCCGCGAACAGTCCATCGAATGGTAGTGCGACGCCGATTCATCCTATGCACGGCACTGGTTCTGGCGGCAGTCAGCGCCGGGGCGCTCCCACCTCGCGCCGGACAGGCGCAGTTCCCGCGGGACATCGCCGCCGATAACGTTGAGCGTATTCGCCTCCAGCCGGAGGATGCCGCCTGGCTGGACCATCCGGACTTCAAATGGCAGCACCTGCAGACAGAGCATTTCGTGCTGCATCACGACCAGAAGATGTTTGCCGCCAAGGTGGCGCGCATGGGCGAACAGTTTTACGCGGCCATCTCCGCCGATCTGCCCGACCTGCAGGACCGCACCGCCCCGGCCCGCTCGCACATTTTCATCTTCCGGGACCCGCGCGACTGGCAGACCGTCGTGGCCGGAACACCGGGGATGGAGCCCTGGACCGCGTCATTCGTGCGGGGCCAGGTCATGTTCCTGCAGGAAACCGGCACCGCGACCTCCGAAAAGATGGGCACCCTGGCACACGAGATGACGCATCTGGTCTTCAATCGATTCCTGCCGATCCGCCTGCCGCTGTGGCTGAACGAAGGCCTGGCCGAATACTACGGGGAATTCGCCTACCGGGCCGCGCGCGGGATGGGCCAGGGCAAACGCAACGCCTTCCGCCCCCTGAAAAGCTGGACCCCGCTTGACGTCCTGCTCCAGGCCACCGCATATCCCCTCGAACCGGCGGAGGTCCACCTGTTCTACACCACCAGCAAATACCTGACGGGCTACCTGCTCCTGCGCCATCCACGGGAAAAGTGGCAGGCCTTCTTCGCACAGCTCCTGGCCGGGCAACCCGCCATGTCCGCCTTGCTGCAAACCTACGGCTGGGCCGATATCGCGGAACTGAAAAAAGATTTTGCGCGCTTTGCCCGCTGATCCTTGCCACTCCCGGCCCCATGCAGTACAGTTCGGCCCCAATGAAAATTGTACAACAGTCCGATTTGTCCGCCATGGAACGTCGTTTGGTCCGAAACGCCGTGGCGGCGCGCAAAAAAGCCCATGCCCCGTATTCCCATTACAAATGCGGCGCGGCGCTGCTGGACATCCGCAACCGGATTCATACCGGATGCAACGTCGAAACCATCGACTACACCCTGACCACGCACGCGGAGATGGATGCCATCAACGGCATGGTCAAAAGCGGCACGTTCAAGCTCAAGGCCCTGGCCGTAGCCGTGCTGGCCGTGAAGGGACCGGCCTTCCCCTGCGGTCTCTGCCGTCAGAAAATCCGGGAATTTGCCGTCAGCGAGGAGACACTCATCATTGCGGTCGGAGTTGACGCCCGCAGCCGCATCCGGACAATCGGCACGGCCACAATCGGCCAATTGTATCCGCATGCCTTCACCCCCAACTGCGTCATCTGACCCGGTGGGCAACACCGCTGCCATCCAGGCGTTTCTGTTCGACCTCGACGGCGTCGTGGTGGATTCCAACGCCCTGCATATCGCCTCCTGGCAGGCAGTGGCCCGCCGCCACGGATTTGCCTGCCCGGATCCGGAACACATCGGCAAATGCGGCTTGCGGACCCAGGCCGTGATCCGCGACCTGCTGCATTGGCCGGTTCCCGCCGAGGAGGCGGAGCGCATCGGCAATGAAAAAGAATCCCTTTATCGGGAATGGATCCGCAAGGACGGCATCGCCCCCGTCGCCGGCGTCCTGAACTTCCTGACGGAGACCCGGCGACTGGGCCTGCCCTGCGCCCTCGGTTCCTCGGCCCCGCGCGAAAACGTGGATTTGTGCCTGCAAGCCCTGAATCTGGAGGACTGCTTTGCGGCGACGGTTTCCGGCGCCGATGTCACGCGCGGCAAACCCGCCCCGGACATCTTCCAAAAGGCGGCGGAACGGATCGGGGTGCCTCCCGTGCATTGCCTCGTGTTCGAGGATTCGCCGGCTGGCGTAACGGCAGCCCATGCCGCGGGAATGCCAGTCGTGGGATTGTTGACGAGCCATACGCGGGCCGAACTTGCCGGAGCGGATCTGCTGGCCAACGATTTCTCGGAACTGTCGCCGGAACAATTCCGATCCGGCCTGGGGGATTGACCGGCCGCGAGCTGACCCCGACGCCTTCCCGCTCCACCCCGCGCGGCGCAAGCGTGTCTGTCAAGGCAACTGGCTGCGCAAAGATTCCAGTTGTTCCTTTTGACGCACGGTCAGTTGGTCTGCCCGTCCGACAAGCGAGTGGACGATGGCCTCTGCCGGCTGAATATCACCCAGTGCCACGCAACTGCGAGCCAGCAGCAGAAGCAAGGAGGCATCGGGACCCCGGATTTTCAAGGCCTCTTGGAAATCCTGCCGTGCGTCCTGATAGCGCCCCAGGTCCAGGAAAATCTCCCCGCGCGTGCTCAGCAGGCCGGGATGGCCCGACCGCCGACGCAACGCCTCATCCGCCAAGGCCAGCGCCTCCGGCAAGTCACCCCCGCGCTCCCGGACAAGCGTGGCAAGATTATTGAGCAGGATCGGATCCCGCTTGCGTTCAATCCCAGCCCGGAAGGCCGCTTCCGCCGCGGCAAAATCCCCCTGCTGGTAGTAGGCCACGCCGTCAATCTGATGCTTCAGATAATGGTCTGGATTCCGATCCAACAAGGTCCGGAGGCTGAGTTGTATCAGTGGCGCATTGCCGATTTCCTGGGCCAGATTGCCCATCATTTCCCAGACAACCAGGTTATTGGCATCGGTTTGAATGGCCTGTTCCAAAACCGTCTGGGCCTCCGGCCACCGGCGGAGCGCCATCAGCCGGTCGGCCAGGGCAATCTGCACCCCGATGCGACCGGATGCAAGAAGCTTCAGGTTCTTGATCGACAATTCCAGCAGGGATTCGTCATCCGACGCCAAGTGGGCCAAGGCCATCCAGACCCGCGGGTCACGGACAGACTGTTGTGCGAGGGTTTGCAGAGCTTCCCGGGCCTGGGTCTGGTTTCCCTGGACATAGGCGATCATGGCGCGATCAAAGCGAACCTGTTCTTCCTTCAGTCCTGACGCGAGGGCTTCGGCCAGGTACGCCTCGGCCACCTCGGCATCATAACGCCGGATGGCCAGTCGGCAGAGGGCCATCAAGGCGGTGACATCCCGTCCATTCTGCCTCAAGCGCATGCCCCAGAAGGCCGCATCCTGGATCGGCAGCCCCCATTGCAGATACACCTGATCAAGCAGCGTCACCCGGGCGCTTTCATTTTCCAGGGAATAGAGCGGGTCATTCCGGACTCCTTCGTCCGTGGCGGGGTTGCCTGAGATCGCCCAAACCCAGCCCCGGCGAACCCACTCGCGGGCGTGCAAGACATAGCCATGCTGGAATCCCAAGGTCCAGCGTTCTTCGGCTGGCAGACCGGTCCAGAAGTCATCATCGTCGGCGTCTGGTCCCTCATTCGGCTCAGACCGGCGGGAGACATCGAGAATGTTCAAGCGCGCGCTCAGATTGTCCGGATTGATGCGCAATGCCGCGTGCCAGGTTGCCAGCCCTCCGGCTTCATCGCCGCGCTCCGCCTGCAGGAAGCCGAGATTGTTCGCCACCCTGGAAGCGATTTGGAGCAGATAGTCATAATAGGGGCGGATCAGGTTGCATTCGGGCGGAGCAGAGTCGCGGGCGACCTCCCATTGCGCCCAGAACGGCTGCTGTGCCTCCGCCAGCTTGCTCAGATCCCGTTGCGCAGCGACGGATTCCAGTTTGTAGAACAAGCCATCGGGAACCAGATATCCATATTCACGGAACACATCGGGCAGATCCACGAACGCGGTGCGGGCGATGCCCGCGGACGATTGCAGAAGCTGGTCCATGAAACCGCCGAAATCGCCCTGCCGCAGGGGCTGTTGCAAGGCGGCCTCGTCAAACCAGCGGGCCAGCCGGGCCAGGTATTCCGGCGACCCTGCCCGCTGCAGACGCACCAGTTGGACGGGGGCGCGCCGGCGCCAGATCATCCAGCGGAGGGCGTCATCCATCACCCCGGGCGAAAAGAGGAGATCGCGGCCCTGCATGCGATCCAGAATTTGACCGGCGGCGGATGCCATTACGTCGCCATAACGTCCATCCACCACGCGTCGGTTGCGGAGCCCGGCGGCAAGCACGATCAGCGGCATGACCAGCACAAAGACGGCTGCCAGGCGCCGAGCCCGGCGAACGAAGCGCCGGGCAAAGACCGCGTCCCGCAGGGGTTGTGGTTCAGCCAGGATCCAGAATTCCCCAACTATGTAGCCGGTGCCGATGGCCAACAGCAGATAGGGCGTGACCAGCAGGTGCGACATGCCCAGGATGCGCCACGGGGAAAAAATGGCATTGAACAGGGCTCCCAGCAGCCCGATCAGCAGCAAGATCCGCAGGAGGACCTGCTGGCCGGAGTAGAACCACGGAGACCGGTGGGACATGGTGAAAAGCAAGAGCCAGGTCGTTGCGGAAAAGAACATGATATACACGAACACACCGGGATTCTGATTGGGCAAACGCAGGATCAACTGGGTCTGTTCCCGCAGGATCTGCAGCCAGGCCTGCCAAGGACTGGCATACAGGCCAGTCGCCGCGCCGTGGCGGAAGAGAACCCAGGCATTGACTGGATACCACAGCAGGCCCAGCGCCAGGCCGCTCCAGAGCGCCAGTTGCGCCCGCCAGGCCCCCTGGCTCCGCCAGCGCAGGCATTCCCGCGCCACCAAAACGACCGTCAACGGTAGAAACACCAGGAACGAGGCGAACTCGGTCAGGCCAAAACCGTAGAGCACGCCCAGCAATCCCAGATGCCGGGCCAGTCCGTGCCGCTGGTATTCCGAGAAGCACCATACGGCCAGCAGGAGCAGCAGCAGATGAAATGTGGCCGGCAAAGAGCGAGTCGCAACCGTCCAGAACGGGATGCAGGCGGCCAGATACAGGCCGGACACCAGTCCGGAAAAGCACCGCGCCTGACGTTCGCGGACCACGGCATCCGGGCGCGGTTCTTCGCCCGCCATATATCCCACCCGCACCATGAGAGCTCCCGTCAAGCCGACGCCGGCCGCCCCGCACAACGCGCTGAGAAGCGCCGCCCCGACGGCGGGCGATCCGCCGGGCAGGCGCGCGAAGATCCGGATAAGGCGCCCCCAGGCGGCATCCAGGGGCGGAGGCGCGGCCTCCAATCCGATATGCAGCAGCAGGCTTTGCAGCGGCAGGCCGGGAAACGGCTCCCAGCTGAGCGTAGCCAAATACACCGCCAGGGAGAGGCAGAACAGAAACCAGCCGATCTGTCGCGCGGTGGGAAATGGCAAACCGCCGGCCATCCCCTTTGGCACCATCCCCACCCGCTGATCCGCTGCGGACGCGCCCTTCTTGGCCGGGCCGGACGATCCCGGGGATGCCGCAGAAAAGTCCGGAGGCAAAGGCAGGCTCTGGCCGGGCTCAGTCATTGCCGTCACACGATTGAAGCAGTTGATCCAACTGGCTGCCTTGCTCTCGGGACATCTCCCCCCGGCGGGCAACCAGTTTGCGCGCCAATTGGCAGGCCTGGGATCGGTTGCCCCGAGCCGCATCGATCCGAGCCGTCAGCAACTGAACCTGAACCTGGTTGGGATACATCTGGGCGGCCAGGCGCAAATCCTGCGCGGCCTCTTCGAGTTGCCCGGCCCGCAGATTCCATTCGGCGCGGGTTCCGCGGAACAGCGGATGGAACGGCTGAAGCCGCACGGCTTCGTTTGCCAGGGTGAGCCCCTCATGCAGGTTCGAGTCGCCGGCCGCCTCCATGAGCAGATTGGCGAGGGCATTCAGAACATCAGGATGGCGTTCCCCCCGGAGGCTCTCATGCAGGACGGCTTCGGCCGCGGCAACCTCTCCGCGTTGATGCAATTGGAAGGCTTCGGCGACCTGTTTCATGGGATGATTGGGATTCAGGTTGAAAAGGGTGCGCAGGCATGACATCCGCAGTTTGTGGTTGCCGCGAATCTGTGCGAGAGTCGCCAACAGTTCCCATGCCTGGGCGTTGCGAGCGTCGAGTTGGAGAGCCTGATCCAGCTCGGCCTGGGCTTCCGGCCACTGTCGGTGTTGCAGATGGAACCAGGCCAGGGCCAGCCGCTGGCCCAGGACCGGAGCGGACCGGCTTTTCAACATGCTCAAGGCCGTTGGATTGACCGGATCCCGTTCGTCCGTGAGCAGCAGCAAGGCCATCCAGGCCCGCATATCCTGCGGGGCGATGCGCACCAACTCGCGCAACCCTTCCACAGCCGCTGTGCGGTCGCCCCGGACATATGCAATCATGCACTGGTTCAACTGCGCGTCCTCGGTACTCAATCCGAGATTCATCGCCGCCTGCAGATAGGCCTCCGCCGTCTCGGGAGCGTTCCGTCGCAGCGCCAAGCGGGCCAGGGCCAGCAGCGCTGGGCCGTTTTTATCATCCTTCATCAGTTGGGCGCGATGGTGGGACTCATCCGGAAATGGGATTCCCCAGTGCAGCTCGATCTGTTCCAACAGCCGGGCCTGCAGCTCCAGGCCGGGATCGGGAACCGTCGTGCTGCGGCGGACGGCATCGACTCCGATGGGATCACCCGAGAGCACCCAGATCCACCCGCGCCGGGCCCAGGACAGCGCATTCCAGACGAACCCGTATCGATTGGCCAGGGCCCAGCGATCCACGCCCGGCTGAAGTTGCCGAGCCTGCCAATCAGCCTGCCACTGGGCCGGTTCAGGCCCCTGAAGTTCCCGGCCCAGTTCCAGGAGATTCAGCAGCACGCTCAGATTGTCTGGATACAAGCGGTGCGCGTTCCGGAGGGTATCCAGCGCGCCGGTTTCATCCCCGTCTTTCGCCTGCAACAGGGCGAGGTTATTGGCCACTTTCGAAGCCAGCAGCAGCAGATAATCCTGATACGGACATATCAGGTTGTTTTCCGGCACGGGGTCTGCGGCGAGGCGGCCCATCCGATTCCAAAACGGGCGTTGAGACTCGACCAGGGCCGTCAAAGCCAAGCGGTTCGTCGATGGTTCCAGCCGGTAAATGAACCGGTCCGGCGCCAGAATGCCGAAATCGCGGAAGATCTCCGCCATGTCGATGACGGCGGTACGCGCGGGCCCCTCGTCGGACAACAGCAGGTTGTCCAGGAATTGACTAAACTTGGCCTGTTTCAGCGGTTCCCGCAGGGTTTCGGCCTCAAACCAGTGCGCAATGTGCTGCAGATAGGGGGCTGATTTGAGCCGGTTGACGGTGATGACGCGCAACGGCTGGCGTCGTTCCCAACTGGCCAGCCGCAGGGAGTCGTCAAGCATGCCGGTGGAAAACACGATGTCGCGGCCTTGGAGGCCGGCGAGCACATCTTCCACGGCCGCTTCCATGATGCGTGCATGGCGGCCATCCACCACCCGCCAGTTCAGGATTCCGCCCACCAGCGCCACGACAGGCAACAGCACGGCTGAGGTACTGCAGGAGCGACGCAGCAGGCGTTTGGCCCCGGAATCATCGCGCAGAATCTGAATTTCACCCAGGATCCACAACTCGCCGGCCAGGTATCCCATGGAGGCCGACATCAGCAGGAGGGGCGTCAGCATCAGATTGGACAGCCCGATGATTTTCCAGGTCAAGCCGACCGCCAGCAGAATGAACAACAGGACCCCGGCAAAAACCAGCCGCACCGCGATCTGGTCGCCCTCGTAGAACCAGGGGGACCGGTGGGACATGACGAACAACAACAACCAGATGGCCAGCGCAAACACCATGATAAACACAAAGATGGGATTGCGATAGGGCGCTTGCGTGATCAACTGCGCCTGCTCCCGCAGGATGTGCGCGAGGGCCTGCCAGGCCGAAGCGAATTGGGCGTTGGCCGCACTGTAGCGGAAAAACTCCCGAGCATGGACGGGATAGAGCGCCAGCCCGGCCAGCAGGCCGCTGCCTAACACCAGCCAGGCCTTCCAGGACCGCCAGGCGCCCCACCGGATCATCTCGCGCAATCCCAGAAAAAGCGCCACGGGTACGAACACGAGGAATGTGGCGAACTCCGCCATGCCCAATCCGTACAGCAGGCCCAGCAAGCTCAGGTGCCGGATCCGGCCGCTTCTCTGGAAATTGGAAAAGCTCCAGGTCGTCAGCACCAGCAGCAGCAAATGGAAGGAACCGGGCAGCGAGCGGGTGGCCACCAGCCAGAAGGGAACGCTGCCTGCCAGGTACAGGCCGGAAACCAGGCCGGACAGTTGGCGGGCCTGTTTTTCGCGGGCCAGGGAGGCCGGAGCCGTCTGGTACACGGGAACAAAGCCGACCCGGCACATGATTAGACCGAGTCCCCCTACGGCGGAGGCACCGCAGAACGCGCTGACAAGCCCGGCCCAAGCGGCGACCGACAGCCCGGGAAGACGATCGACGCAGCGAATCACCCAGCCCCAGATTGGATCCAGCGCCGCCGGAACGGGCTCCAATCGTAAATGAAGCAACAGCATCTGTGTTGGCGTCCCCGGAGCCGGCGCCCAACACATGGTCGCCAGATAGATGACCAGCGCGCAGGCAAAGAGAAACAGGCCCAGCAACCAATCCGCCGATGGCAGCCGGTCTCCCTCCACCGGCTGGTGTCCGGTGGTTTCCCGGGAGACATTCCCGGTTTCCGAACCGCCGCCGCCAGGCGAGGCGGACAGTGGTTCGGGGGAAGGAGACGGGGATCGCATGCGCTCGCGGCTAACGCAACTTCCGGATGAGTTCCTGCAGTTCCGCCTGCTGTTCGACCGGCAGTTCCCGCTGGCGCTCGGCCAGGCGTTCCGCCATCTCCAAGGCGGCGGCCTGCTGTCCGCGGGCCGCGTACAACTGGGCCGTCAATAGAAGCGCCTGGGCATTGTCCGGGACGGCGGCCAGCACCAGTTGGAGGTCCTGCTCCGCTTCGTCCAGCCGGCCGGCACGCAGGTGGAGTTCGCTGCGCGTGGAAAGCAGCAGTGGATCACCGGGTCGGGCGGCCAGCGCTTCCTCGATCAAGGCGCGGGCCTCATCCAGCGCGCCGCCCTTGATCATGAGCAGGTAGGCCAGATCGTTCAACGCGGTCGGATCCCGGCGGACCGCCAGGGCCGCCCGGTAGGAGGATTCGGCGAGGGAGTTCTGGCCCCGCGCATATTGAAAAGAGCCCAGCATCAGGTTGCCGGTAAAATTGGCCGGGTCGAGGGTGAGCAGATTGCGCACATGATCTTCAGCCAGTTCTCGCTTGCGTTCCTGGAAATCCACCGTCACCAGCATCTCCCAGGCGCGGACCTGGCGAGGGTTCATACGCACCACTTGTTCAAGTTCGGCTCGGGCGGTGGCCCATTCTTTCCGTTTCATGTGTAACTCCGCCAGCATAAGGCGAACCTCCGGCGACGTCCCCTGGAGATCCTTCAAGGCCGTCAAGGCCTGTTCATAGGCGGCGTTGTCGCTGCCGTCGCTGGTGATCATCGCCAGCAGCGCCCAGGCGCGGAGGTTGCTCTTGTCCTGCCGGACCAGCTCCTTCAGGTCAGCCAGAGCGGACGGCTGGCCCCGCAGGATGGCCAGCACCACCCGTTCGAAACGCAGCTTCTCGGGAGCCATTCCGGCTTCCTCGGCCTGCGCAAGAAGCCGCTCGGCTTCATCATACTCGTCGGCGGCCATCGACATGTTCGCCAGCATGAGCAGGGTTTGCACATCCTTGGGTTTTTCCTTCAGCACCTCCCGGTAGAATTCCGCGCTACGCTGCACATCCCCGCCGTGCAGATATGCCCGTCCCAAGAAGGCCTTGACTTCCGGACTCACGGCCTGACCGCCGGCCGCGCGTCGCATTTCGGCCTCCGCCATGCGAGGTTTGCCCGAAACCGCCCACATCATGCCGTTTCGTACCAGGAAACCGGTGTTATGGACATAGCCATAGAGGGAAGCCAGGGACCACATCACCCGGCTGTCCATCTGGCGTTCCTGGAAGGCCTGCCATTCCGCTTCGTATTCGGCCGCTTCCGGCCGGTCCTGGGCCCGGGCCAGGGTCAACAGGTTCAGCAACGCGCTGATGTTGTCGGGGGCAATGCGTCGCGCCTGCTGGAAGGTTTCCAGCGCGGCGGTTTCGTCCCCGCGCTCGACCTGGCCGAACCCGATGTTATTGGCTGCCTTTGCAGCCAGGCGCAGAATATACTGCTGGTAGGGATGCGCCGGATTACGATCATCCACGGGCGTGGCAGCCCAGGCCGCCATGCGTTCCCAGAATGGGCGCTGTGCGGCGATCAGCGCGGTCCAATCGATCGGCTGTTCCGGGGGCTCCGCCCGGTAGACCAAGCGGTCCGGCACCAGGACCCCCACTTCCCGCAACGGTTCGGTCAGGTCCAGGGAAGCGATTCGCATGAGCCCCTCGTCCCGTGCCAGAAAGTCCTGCAGGAAAGCCCCAAAGCCGACCTGCAGCAACGACTGCTGCCGAGGAACGGAGAAAAACCCGGCCAGATATTTGCGATAGGAGGCGGAACCGGTCTGCGGGAGGGTAACCACCTGGACGTCAAGTCCGGCCCGGCGGGCGCCCAGGCGCAGATTGTCATCCAAAATTCCATCCGCAAGCAGCACATTGCGGCCGGCCAAGGCCTGAAGAACCTGCTGTGCCTGGGCATCCACCATCTGGCCGGGACGGCCATCCGCCACCGGCCGGTTCAGCACGCCGGCGACCAGGATGATCACGGGCAGCAGCAATCCGAACACACCCATGAGACTGCGCAACGGCTGGCCAATGCCGGCATTCCGGTGCTCGCGCACCTGGCCCATGATCCAGAATTCCCCGGCGACGTACCCCGCACAAGCGGCCAGGATCAGATACGGCGTGACCATGATGTAGTACATTCCGAAGAACGTCCAAGGCGACAGCGGCAGATTGAACAGTGAGCCCAGGGCGGCCGCCAGGACCGCCAGGCGCAAGAACACCTGCCAGGCCGAGTAGCGCCAGGCGGGACGTTTTCCCCGCAGCAAGAACAGAATGATCCAAGGCATCGCCGTCAAGACGAGAACCAGCAGAAAGCCGGTCGCCTGGGGCATCTTGACAATCAGATGCCACTGGTCGCGCAGATTGTAGTACAGAATCGACCACGGAGACCCGAAACCGCGCAGGGGGATCGCCGGGTCCTGCCACAGAGTCCAGGCGTTCAAGGGATACAGCAGCAACCCCGGTAGAGCGCACAGGCCCGTGCGCACCAGGACCGGCCAACTGAATTCAGCGCGTTGCAACATAGCGCGTATGATCAGCAGAAACGCCAGTGGCGCAAAGATCCAGAAGGTTGCGAATTCACTGATGCCAACGCCGTAGAGCAGGCCCAGCAGGTACAGGCGGCTGGGTTTGCCCGTCCGCTGGTACTCGGCAAACAGCCAGGCTGCTCCCAGCAGCAGCAACAGATGGAAGGTGCCCGGCAGCGAACGGGTGGACAGGATCCAAAACGGAATGTTCACCATGACGAACAAGCCTGTGGTCAAGCCGGCCAGCAGCCGGGCCTGCGATTCCCGGGCCGTTTCACGGGGATCGTGGGCATCGTGGATCTGGTGGCGCACGCGCATCATCAGGTTGGCGGTCAACACCAGGCCGATGGCGCCGAAAACGGCGCTCAGCACCCCCGCCCAGAACGCCTCCGTCCCGCCCGGACAGGCGGCGCACAGACGGACCAAACGCCCCCAGAGGGCATCCAGCAGTGTGCGGTTCGCGTCCAGCCCCAAATGCCAGGCCAGACTTTTGGCCGGCAGCCCCGGGAAGGCGCTGCGGCTCAGGGTTCCGAGGTACAAGGCCAAAGCGCCCACCAACAGGACCAGCATCACCAGCCAGCGGAATCGCAAAGGTTGCGGCGTGTCGTCGGCATCGTGCATGTCTAAAAGTCTCCCAACGTGATGTGATGTGCGCTCACCCTAGCGGAGCCCCGAGGGGAAATCACGTCTAAAATCAACCTGCCAAGGCGCGGAAATTCGGGATCCGGCTGAACCGGATCTGCGAAGTTTCGCGCGCATTGCGGGTGCGCGGCCCGCCCGCCCGGCAAACCACCACCAAATCGCTGCCGCAGGCGGCGGCGGCGGGATCGCAGCGGATGCCCGCCGGTCCCGCGCCACCCGAAATGACCGGGGCGGCAAACTGCCAATCCACCAGATTGTCCGATGACCACAATCCGAGGCGATGCATGCCATCTTCGGAAACGGCCGCCGGTCCCAACGCCAACCCGCCCGCCCCGCGGCTGCCAACAAGCCAATAGCGGTGGCCGGGTTCGTCGAGCCACAAATCGAACTTGTCGTGGCCGCCCGGCAATGGCAGCCAGGTCCACGGGCTGCCATCCGGGGCCGATTGCGGCGACAGCGTCAGGTCGTCCACGTGAACCCGCAGGAACGCCCCCCAGTGCTGGCGTCCGCTGCTGGTTGCGCCCAGAACATGAACGATGCCATCCGCATGCCAGGGATGCGCCGGATCGATGATTCCCACCAGCACCGGGTCGCGCCACGCGGGTTTGACTGCAGCCGTTGGCACGCCAAATCCCGCCGCCGGCTGCCCGGGCATTCCAAGCGCCAGTGGCTCCGAAACCGGGCCCTGGGTCCATGCCTTGCGGTTCATCAGGCTCGCTCCGCGGGGGGCGCGGAACAGCGTCAGGCCCATGCCGCCGCCGGCGGGCGCCATGGCCGGCACCAGCCAAGCATCGGCCTGTGCGCACACGGGGGTCGGGGCCAGCCAGAGGTCCAGGTCGCCGGTCAAGTCGAGCGGCGCGGACCAGCTGGAGCCGCCATCAGGCGAACGCATGAGACAAAGCCCCCCCGCCGCTTCACCCAGCAGATACACATCCCCGCCATCCCGGAACAGGCTCGCGCGCCGGAAAGGATACGTCGCCGACAGTTGCCAGGTTGCCCCGCCGTCGCCGGAGGACATTACCCGTCCCTGCATCCAGCGGCTGCGTTTGGCATCGTGGCCTTTTTTCCCGGACAGCCCCTTGACGTCCGGCCCGGTCTGGTCAAAGGCGGCCAGGAGCCTGCCATTTGGCAGGGCCAGCAGACTGGGCGCGCCGAGCGAAATCCGTTTGTCCGGCGGGACGGCGAACACGACCGGCTCCGGTCCCGCCGGCAGGGCATCCGCGGTCGTGGTGTCGCGCGGTTCAGTCATGAATCCACAGGTCCATTTCCTGTCGCACGATGTAGGCGCCGGCATACACCTTCGGATCCACCAGATATCCCTTGCCGCGCATCATCTCCAGCCAATCCGCCAGCCATGACATCGGGACCACATGGGTTCGGATCCGTTCCGCTCCCCGTCCGCCGCCGGGTGCCGTCCGCACCATGCCGCGGGCCCGGTAGAACGTCACGATTTCATTGGAGATGCCCGGGCTGGGCGGCCCAATCATGACCGCCTTCATGCTCGCGGCCGTGAATCCGGTTTCCTCGAACAGCTCGCGCCGCGCGGCCGCTTCCAGGGCTTCGGTTTCGGAGCCGGGCACATCCCCGGCCAATCCCGCAGGCCATTCCACAACCTGTGCTCCGACCGGTTCCCGCCACTGCGTCACCAAGACCAGTCCGCCGTGGTTCGTCGTACCCACAATCACGACAATGCCGGAAATCTTTGGACGTAGAACATATTCCCACCCGTTGGACACGACCATTCGCAAATGGGCGCCTTCCGCCAGGATACGAGGTTCAGATGGAATTTGGTCGGCCATGTGCGGCAGGATACAACGAACACCGCCGGAAACGGAAGCCCGAATGTGTCCCCCGGATGGAAATGAGTGCATCGGCCTTGGGTGGTCCGTGTCCATCCGCCTGGACGGCGAACCCAGACCCCGATCAGCCATTATGGAAGACAGCTTCGCGGAAAAAGCGCACCAGTTTCCGGTGCCGGGCGCGGATCCGGACCTGATATGGCAACAAGCGGGCGGGCGGCCATTGAAGCATGCGCATTTCATAATCCAGCGCGGGCACGAGCGTGTTGTCCAGATACCAGGCGTACATCAGTCCGAAGAGAAGTCCGCAGGGCAGGAAACCCGTGCCGGCCGGTATCGAGCGGAAATACCGCCGGGGCATGCCGGGCCGGGGCGCCATCTGCGCCAGGCGCAGGTAGATGCGCAATTGAGCATCGGACAGCACGCATTCGCGCCGCGCTGGCGGCCGCAGTTCAATTTCATATTCGCGATGTCCGGTACCGGGCGGCACCGCTTCCCACCCTTTGCGCGCGAGATAGCGGCCTAGCAGTGATTCGCCCAGCGCCACTGCAAAATTCGTCCGAAAGGCGCCGGGCTCCTCAAGCGCTTGGGCATGGAGCATGATCTGCCGCCGAGCGGGATCATAATAACCCAGAACATTGTCCCATTCCCGGCTGCGCTGCCAGTGCCCATCGCCGACCCGTTGCACGCCATTGAAACCCGTCAGGTGCTCCGGACGCACATCGGGATACTCCCACATGAAGTCTTCGACCACCTGGCGCAGTCCACCCGGCCGGAAGGTTTTCGAGTCCAGCGCGGCGCGGATCAGTTCCATGCGCGCGGCGGCCCCGGGGCCGGTTTGCACGGTGGACCGGTCCGGTGTGCCGATCGCATGGGTTGCCGGCCGGCGCGCGGCCCGGGGGCGCCGGGACAACTCTTCGAACACCGTGCGGATCGCCACGGCAAACCGTCCTGGATCATGGTGAATCATGGAGTCACGCCGCCAGCGGTCATTGGAAAACAGGCTGGCTTCCACAGGCATCACACCCAAGGCGGCCACCCGGGCGCGATCCAGGTGGATCGGATGCTTGTCCTCCAAGGCGTAGTTGCGAATGATGCTGCCCGGCACCGTGTCCAGACTGGTCGCGAGGGCGACGTCGAACAGGCCTGTGATGCCACCGGGCACGTTGCGCCCATACGCCTCGATCAGTTCCGAAACCCAGAAGCCGCGGCTTTCCTCGCGAAAAGACATGTCCGTTTCGCCCTCCTGGATCCACAGGTTGGCGCCCAGGATTTTGATGGCGCGGGGATTGGCGCGGATGGCCGCGGCGACTCCGGGAGTCAGCAGCACAGGCAGCATGCTGCTGTAGAGGCTGCCGGGCGCATATACAATCAAATCGGCCTGGCGTAACTGCGCGCACAGGTCCGGATTGGCGCGCGCGGGCGCGGCGTAGGTAATCCGAACCCGCCGCACGGCGCAGTGACGGCGCGCGCGGGCGGCGCGGGCCTGGCCAGTGGCCACCACGCCGTTGGCATATTCCACCATCAGCGAACCCGGGGCTGCGGTGGCGGCATGTACGCATCCCAGCGGGACGCCGATGGTCGTGGCGACCATGGCCAGTCCCCGCCCCAACTCCGTTGGCGTGGGAACCCGCGGCGCGCGGACCCCGCGGAACATGGCCGCCGTCAGCAGCAGATTGCCCAGGCAATGCCCCGGGATCAGCAATCGGGGCTCCAGCCAGTCCGGCATCCGGCGGGCAAGCCCGGCCAGCGCCGCCCGCAATGCCGGCGGACAGGCCCTGCGCACCGGCGGCGGCAACACCTGCACCGGATCGCGCAGCTCCCCGCGCCGCGGGGCCCGCCCGCCAAACCGATGCGTAAACACCTGCTGGATGATGCCCAGCGCGGGCGCGACGGTCCCGTACCGGCGGGCCAACCTCTTCCGGTCGATCATGGCAACCATCACCTTGCGCAGGTCGCCAACGCCGATCATCGGCAATCGACGCACGAGTTCCCCGGTCGAACCGCCGTCATCCGTCGTGCACACCCCCACATGCACGCGGGTGAACTCGCAGGCGAGACCCGCCGCCGGACGGTCCGGCCAGGACGGCAATGCGGGATTGCCACCCAGGACCGTGGATAGCCCGGTACCGCCCCCCAGAACCACCACGCGCGCGGGCAGCGGCATGGATCCGGCCGCCGCCTTCGGCCCGGACCGCAGGCGGGTTTCGACTTCGTGCTCCAAACGGCTGCGAACCCGCCTCCAGGATGCCCGGCGATGCGTGCTCATATGGTGAAAAGACGCCTCCCGGCGTCAGGAAACCCAAAATACATCGTTCATGAAATGTTCGAGAAACGCCGTAGTGTATTCCCCCCGCAGGAAACGCGCATCCGCCAGCAGCGCCTGCGCCACCGGCACGGTCGTCGCGGGGCCTGCAATCTTGAATTCGGCCAGGGCCCGGGCCATGCGCGTCAGCGCTTCGTCGCGATTGCGACCGCGCGCGATGATTTTGGCGATCATGCTGTCATAGTAGGGTGGGATTTCATATCCGGAATAGACGTGCGAATCCACGCGGATGCCGGGCCCGCCCGGGAAGTGCACCGCCTGAATGGGGCCCGGGGACGGGGTGAAGTTCTTATAGGGATTCTCGGCATTCACCCGGACTTCAATGGCGTGGCCGCGAGGCTCGAAATCGCGTTCCGCATAGCGGAACACCTCCCCGGCGGCCGCACGGATCTGGGCCTGCACCAGATCAAATCCGGTCACCTCCTCGGTGATGGGATGCTCCACCTGGATGCGGGTGTTCATTTCCATGAAATAGAATTCCTGGGCTTCCTCGTTCCAGAGGAATTCGAGGGTCGCCACGTTGCGCAACTTGCAGGCCTGGCCCGCGCGCACCGCCGCCTTGAGCAGCTTTTTGCGCCGGTCGGGGGTCAAGGCCGGGCTCGGGGTTTCCTCCATCAGCTTCTGGTGCCGGCGCTGGATGCTGCAGTCGCGTTCCCCAAGCTGGTAAACGTGGCCGTGGTTGTCGGCCAGCATCTGGACCTCGATGTGGCGTGCGCGCTCCACCAGCTTTTCGACATAGACATCGGGGTTGCCGAATGCCCGTTCGGCTTCCGAACTGGCGGTCATGAATCCCTGTGCCAGGCTGACGTCATTGCGGGCGATGCGCATGCCCTTGCCTCCGCCGCCCGCCACGGCCTTGATCAGCACCGGATAGCCCAGCTTTTTCGCGATTGCCAGCGCTTCCTCGGGGGACTTCACCACGCCCTCGCTGCCCGGTGTCACCGGCACCCCGGCCTTCTTCATCATCTCCCGCGCCATGGCCTTGTCGCCCATGGTCCGGATGTTTTCCGGCGAGGGCCCGATGAACGTAATGCCGCACTCCTCGCAGATCTCGGCGAAATGGGCGTTTTCCGAGAGAAACCCGAAGCCGGGATGGATCGCATCCACATCCGTCACTTCCGCAGCGCTGATGATGTTGGCGATCTTCAGATAGCTTTCCGAGGCCGGGGCCTTGCCGATGCACACCGCTTCATCCGCCAACTGCACATGCAGGCAGGTTTCGTCCGGCTGCGAATAGACGGCCACTGTGCGGATGCCCATCTCCCGGCACGCGCGGATGATGCGCACCGCGATCTCGCCCCGGTTCGCGATCAGGATGCGCTTGAACATGCCGGCCTCAACTGGGCTCCACCAGGAACATGGGTTGGCCGTACTGAACAGCCGTGGCGTTTTCAACCAGGATTTTCTTGATCACGCCGCTGGTTTCCGCCTTGATTTCGTTCATCACTTTCATGGCCTCGATGATGCATACCACGCTGTCCTTGGTCACCCGCGTGCCGACCGCGACGAACGGATCCGCATCCGGTGCGCTCGCCCGGTAAAACGTCCCCACCAAGGGCGACTGGATTGGAACCAAGTTCGCCTCTGCCGCCGAAACCGGCGCCGCCGGGGAACCGGCGCAAGGCTCTCCGGCCGGAACCGCAGCGGCGGGGGGAACCTGCACCGGGGCCGCCAGTTGGCCCCGTTTGAGAGTGAGCTTGAAATCCTCTTCCTCGATTGAAAATTCGCACAGATCGTGCTCGCGCATCAGTTCGATCACCTTGTTGATCCGGTCCATGTCCATGTTCGGGCACTCCTTCACGGGCCTGCTTCGGCCACAATCTGGCCAAGTAAAACATTCTACCCGCCGCTTGGCAATCCACTCTTTATCTTTATGTACCGGATTTGCCCCGCCCCATGCAAACATCAAAACAGGTCAAATCATGGACCAGGCACACTGCGATTGGGTTCACGAAATCAGCTTGTCGGCGGGAGGGCGATCCGGATGGGTTTGCCGTACACGCCATAGCCTCCCGCCCATGGCACCTGGAATCGTAGGGGGTGAACCGGATCGCATGAACCAACCCCGGCTGTGGCGCGGCAAACGGCCTTGCCGTCTCTTTGGCCCCGGACCGTCGGGCACTCCCCGCGCACACACGCGGCGCAGCGCTATTTCATTGAGACCGATCGACCAAATTTGGAGTGCGGTGGGAGGCGAGGCGCGGCGAACGTCACGCCGCTTGGCGATTCTTCAGTCGAACCGAACAGCCCGGACGACGCGCCGCGCCATCATCCCTACCCAAACCGCCAAAGCGAGACCGGCGCCAAGCGCCTTGTCCCCACACTCCAAAATCGCCAACCCGGGGAGACGACGGTTCGATTCCCTTCGATCGATGAAACGCAGATGCGCCCCGCACACGCGCGAGCCCCCCACCCTGAAAATACGCTTCAACCAAACACCCGGAAACTGATAACATGCACGGCATGGATTTAAGCGTCACCGTCCTGAAGCACCCCCTGATCGAGCATAAACTGTCGATCTTACGCAACCGCGATACCGACAACAAACTGTTCCGCGCAACCCTCGAGGAATTATCTTATCTGCTCGTCTACGAAATCACCCGGGACCTGGCCCTCCGCCCCGTGCAGGTCGAGACGCCTCTGGCCCCGTGCCCCTGCCAGCAACTGGCCGAACAAGTGCTGCTGGTCCCGATCCTGCGGGCAGGTTTGGGCATGGTGGCAGGCATTCTGAACCTGATTCCCTCGGCCAAGGTGGGCCACATCGGCGTCTACCGCGACGAGACGACCCTGCAACCCGTCGAATACTACTGCAAACTGCCGCCCGACTGCGAAGCCATGCGGACGTTTGTGCTGGACCCCATGCTGGCCACCGGCGGTTCCCTGATCCACGCCATCGCACGCCTCAAACAACGGGGCTTGCACCGGATCATGGTGGTTTCCATCATCGCCGCACCCGAAGGCCTCTCCGCTCTGCAAACCGCCCATCCCGATGTCAAGATCTTCACCGCAATGCTGGATGAACGGCTGAATGACGATGGCTATATCCTGCCCGGCCTGGGCGATTGCGGCGACCGGCTGTTCGGCACCCTGTGATTTCTGCGCTCCGGCAACTCAGCTCCCCGCCCTACGCCGAATGGCGGCGCATCTGCGATTGGGTGCCCAGAATCTGCCTGAAGGCCGGACGAGGAACCGGAATCGTATGGTGGTCACGCTTTCGCCTGCTCTTGGCCATGGCACCCTGAATTGAGGAGAGGGGTCCCCGATCGCCACTGCCCGCTCGAATCTCCCGATTTTAGACATGTCATTGACATTTCCGGACACGGAGTCCTATTGTTCCAGATAACAGGCAGGATCGCAGGAGGAGCGGCCAATGCAAATGACAGTCAAAGACGCAGCCAAGGCGCTGAATGTGGCCGACAAGACGGTCTATCGCTGGATCCAAAGCGGCGGACTGCCCGCCTACCGGGTGGCCGGTCAATATCGCATCAACCGAGCGATGCTGTTCGACTGGGCCAGTTCCAAGCGCATCAATTTCTCCATGGAAGACCAGTTGAAGGAAGCCGCCAAGATGCGGTTGCCCACGCTGGCGGAAGCCCTGCAGGATGGCGGCATCCATTATCGCGTCGCCGGCGCCACGAAACCCGACCTTCTGAAGGCGGTGGTGGGCCTGTTGCGCCTGCCGGATACCGTGAACCGGGAGGTGCTGTTGCAGGCTCTGCTGGCGCGGGAGCAGCTGCAATCCACCGGGGTGGGTGATGGTGTTGCCCTGCCCCATGTGCGCAATCCCGCCGTTGTGGAAATTGGCACCCCGATGGTCTGCCTCTGCTTCCTTGAAGCCCCAGTCGAGTATGGCGCCTTGGACGGCAAGCCGGTCAAAGTGCTCTTCACCCCCCTCTCCCCCAACGTCCGCGTCCACCTGCACCTGTTGTCGCGAATATCCTTCGCCGTGCGCGACTCCAAGTTCAAATCGCTGCTGGCCGCCGAAGGCCGGCGCGACGAAATCCTCGACGCCGCCCGGGCCTTGGAGCCGGAACCGCCCCCGGACTGATGTTCCGCCCCCCTGCCATGACAAAGGGCTCCGTTGCCGGAGCCCTTTTTCATTGGTTCATGTCCGCTTACTTGCCAATGCGGGCAAAAGGAACGGAGAACGAATCCGCGTCAACCCACTCCAAGGACGAGTTGTCGCCGGCGACGCCTTGGGTATTCAAGGTGGCCGGATCGTTTGGGATGGTATCCATCGATGACAGCGAACCGCCGCCGACCATGATGCCGATGCCGGTGCTTTCCAACTGGGTCTTGGTGATCCCGAGGGCGTTGAACGGAATTTTGAACTCGTAGAAGCTGTCCCGGGCGGTGCTGTGGCCTTCGGACAGGAAGTTCCGGTTGGGGGCGTCCGCGGCGTTCCGGTTGTCGGCATCGCCAACGCCCCAGAGTTCGGAACCGCCCGCAAACAGGTCTCCCTTGCCTTTGGTGATTCCCCAACTGTCGAAGGTTTTATAGTCATCGGTGGTGGCGCCGCCCTCCGGCACGGTGTAGGTGCCGCCCACCGCCCGGCCCATATAGGCCGAGTAGAAGTTGCCATTCATGTAGAGTTGCATGTCCGGGGTATTGGCGCCGGCCCAGGTGTTGCTCTTCGCCCACATGTCGCTGGAACTGCCGCCTGACTTGGTATCCAGCACAGCCCAAAGCAAAAGCCCTTGGTTGTTCGAGATCTTGCCGCCGCCCGCGCTGCCGGCATTGGCCGAATCGATGATATCGGTGACATCCACCAGTTGCCAGGCAATGTAGAGGTTGTTGTCATCCCAGCACGCCCACAGGTGGGTCAGGTCGATCGGCGCCTCATGCATAGTCCAGTTTTCGCCGAGACTGCGCGGATCGTCGTTGGCCATGTCGAGGGCAACGAGCATGTTGGTCGTCCACTCGCCGCTGGTGTTGGCGCCGTCGATGGTGATGCCGGCCGAGCGATACTGTCCCTTGGTCGGATTGGTCGAATAGGGCTTGTCGCCGCCAGGCTCGCCGTTCCCGCCGCCGCCGTCGCCGATCGTGATGGTGTAGTCCTGGCCGCCGTTGTTGTCCCACACTTCATTGCCCATGGAATCTTTCATCATGATCGTGAACTGGATCACGGTGCCGTCGGGCTGGATGCCCATGTCCGCGCTCCACCAATCGCCATTGACCCAGTCCGGGTTGAAGCTCATGGGAATCAGCGGCCAATCGCCTTCGCAGGGGGGATTGACGCAGGCGACGATGTACGCCTCCGCGGTCGAGCCCTCGGGAAAACCGGCCGAATTGATGTAGACCTGGTTGTTTTCGGGATTGACCCAGAAATGGGTGCCGCTGACATTGGTCAGGACAATCCCGGTTCCTTCGCTGCGCCGGGTATAGGTGTAGGACGCGGTGTCGGTCACGCCGGTCGCGGTGGCCCCGTACAGTTCCAAGGTGGCGGATTCCCCTACCGCCAGTCCGGAACCGACCTGGATCCGGGTGCCGTTGGTATAACCCGCGGCCGGACTCGAACCCAGCGTGTAGGTCGAGGTGATGACGTTGACTCCGCTGACGAACAGCGTGACCTCCAACCCGGCGGGATTGGTGAAGGTCGTTGCGCCGGGGCTGGCCACGACATTCACGGATTCGGATGGCGGCGGGGTGCCGCCGCCGAGAAACCGCACGCGATAGAAGCCCTGCGTGGCGATGCCGAAGTTCATGATCTGGCCTACTTCCGCGCCTTCCAGATCGCTGAAGGGCTCGTTCATGTCCGCCGTGTGCTGCAGCATGTACTGCCGGCCGCCGGCGGGAGCGCCGAAGGTGAACCGGTTGGACGAGACCAGTTCCATCAGCATCGGCGGGGTTGCCAGATCGGCCGGATCGAGATCCATGCGATAGCACGCGCCATAGATATAGCCGTTGGGAGCGGTTTGGCTGGCCAGATTGGTGGTCAGCGGATCCAGGCCGTACCGGTTGCACCAGGAATCCGGAATGCCGTCGCCGTTGCTGTCGATGATTTCCTCTTCCCGGGTGATGGTCACGAATGCACTCAGGGTTTCCGACGCGCCGCCTTCCCCGGTGATGGCCAGGTTGTCCACATACATCTGGCGCTTGTCGTGGTCCTCTTCCAGTTCGGGGACGGTAGAACCGTTGAAGTAGAACTTGATGCGGTTGGGCGCGCCGGCCGGCACCGTCAAGGTCTGGTTGTAGGATTCCGAACCGTCGCGGCCGACGCCCCACACGCGGATGCTGCCGGAGGCCACGTATTCGAAATTCAGCGTCATGGCCTGGGTGCCGTAGTTGGTGAACATGGTCCCGCCCGTGATATTGATCACCTGGCTGTTGCCCATGTTGATATAGACCAGTTCGGTCTCGGCCGCGAGCAGGCTGAAACCGCGATACGAACCCTCGGCATCACTGTCCCAATTCACGCCCCAGTCGAAGCTGAAGACGGACCCGACCGGCATCGGACTGCTGAAATCGCGCAGGACTTCGGCGTTGGCGCCCACTCCCGCCGGGTTGGCATAGAATCCGAAGGCATTCTCTCCAAAACCTGTGATGCCCGCGGCGGATGCCGGACCGATGAACACGCCGGCCCAGGAGTTGGTGCCATCCTGATTGTGGTTGAAGTCCCACGCCCCGAAGCCGGTGCCTGCGTTGGAGCCCTCGGTCCAGCCGGCGCCGTAGTTGCCGGCATTGTCTTCCGCGATGGTGCCCGCGGTAGTTTCACCAGAGACCGTAATGCGGTTTGTGCCGACGTCGAGGGCGACATCCTCGATGCTCCACGGGCTCGCGGCCGCGATCTGGCCGGAAGCGCCGGTCAGCGCGTTGGTCCAGCGCAGCATGCCGGTGGTGATGGCTTCCGCGGTGCCCTGCAGGGCATAGGATGCGACGCTATTCGGAACCGTGATGTTGCCGGGCGGATTCGTGATCATCAGGCCGCTGCCCGCCTGGCCGACGTAGGCAAAAAAGTCCTGGCCGCCATTGTTGTCCCAGCTTTCATCCGTCGTGCCGATCTTGGCCACGACCGCAAAGCGCAGCGTGGTGCCGTCGGCATACGGCCCCATTTCTACCTGCCAGATGTCGTTATCGGGCGTACCGCCCACCTTGGAGTAGGCCTTTTCCAGCCAGGTGGCGCCATCCACGGTATACGCCAGCACGACCTCGTCCACCACGCCCGTGGGCCAGGTCTCGCTGGTGATCTGGATGATCGAGGAGGAGGTGATCTCTCCGTTGGCCGGCTGGAAGCGGGTATCGCCGACCCAGAGATCGGCGGTGCCGCCGGCCCGGATAGTGACCTGGAAGTTCAAGCCGCCGTTGTTGTTGGTAACGGCCGTGGTATCATTGCTGGCCACGACGTAATACTTCACCACGGTGCCGGCCGCGAAGCGCCCCAGGTTGGCGCCGTACCAGGCGCCGTTTTCGGAGCCCCAGTCGGCATGAACCGGCATGGGGAGCGAAACCCAGGTGGTGCTGTTGCTGCTGAAGTACACGGCGACGCCCGTCACGACACCGGCCGGACCGGCCTCGGTATCGACATAGAGATCGGCGCCCTCGTTGGCCTCGCCGTCCAACGGATAATTCTTGGTGTTCAGGACCCAGAGTTCAGTTCCGTCGCCTTCGCCAACGGTCACCGAATAGTCCTGGCCGCCGTTGTTGTCCCAGGCCTTGTTGTCCTCCGCGTCGGCGACTTCGATGTAGTACTTGATGACGGTGCCGGCGGCGAAGGTGCCGAGGTTGGCGTTGTACCAGGCCCCGCCCTGGCTGGTCCATTCCGTGTTCACCTCCATGACCTTGGTCGTCCAGGTGGTGCCGCCATCGGCGCTGTAGCCGACCTTGACGCTGGCCACATCCTCCGCGGGGCCGGCTTCGGTATTGACCCAGACGGGGGTGGCGGGGGTGACGTTGCCCGCCTCCGGCCAGTTGTGCGTGCCGCGCACCCACAGGTCGGAGGGCGCCTCGCCGGCCACGAAGATCTTGGTCTGCTTGCCGGACAGGGTGAACGAAATCCGGCCCCCGCTGACGGTGACCTTCTCGCTGGTGTTGAGGGTATTGAAGAATTCGGTGCCATCGGGTTTGCCGACCTCCGGATTGAGGGAGACATCGCCATCGGCGGTATTCAGCGCCACCAGGGCTTCTTCCTGATCCAGCACGCGGCTGAATGCATAGGCGCCGGCTCCGCCGCTTGACCACCGCTCGGTGAAGGACCCCCGCCGCAGGCTGGCGTGGTTGGCGCGCGCCCGGTTGAGGGCGGCAATGTGCTGGTAGAGGGGCGCATCCGTCGCGGCGAGCTTGTTGCCCTGGGCGGGCCCGGGCTGGAAGCCCTTGTCGAACATGCATTCGCGCTGCCAGTCGCCGTCGTCGGGGTTGTCCTCGGTCTTGTTCGATCCATTCCAGTGCCCGCCCTGGTCGAAGGCATGTTCCGTGCCGTAGAACAGGCAGGGCACCGGCGTCGCCAGGTAGAGGAAGCTCAGGGCGGGTTTCAGTTTCCACACGTCGTTGGCGGTGTCGCCGCCGTTCATGAGGGCGATGCGGTTGAGGTCGTGGTTGTCGATGAAGGCCACGAGCCGGTTCGCGCCCTCGCCGTACTGGCCCTTGTTGTTCAACTGCTGGGTCAACTGGCCGGAACCCTGGCCGTCCACGAACACGTTCTTGATGTTCTGGCTCAGGGGGAAGAAGAGCGCCGAGTTGAACGAGTAGCCCGCGTCCTTGCAGAAGCTGGCCAGCGCGCCGTTGTCGTAGGAGAAATATTCGCCGAAGATGATGAAATCGTTTTTGCCGCGGGTGGCTGCATGCTTGCGCATGTCGTCGGCCCACTTCTTGATCCAGTTGTATTCGACGTGCTTGATGGCATCCACGCGGAAGCCATCGCAGTCCGTCGCGTCGATCAGGTTCTTGAAGGCCTGGTCCAGCCAGCCCTGCACCTGGCTGTTCTCGGTCTTGAGGTCGTCCGTGCCCTTGAACTGGCCCAGGAGGTTTTCGGGCGAGCAATCCCAGCAGGTGATCGTGCCGTTGTTATGGAAGTAGTCCAGGCTGTCGAACGGCGCGGCATGCTTGTTGCCATCGTTCCACCAGCCGAAGGTGCTGTTGCCGCCGCCAAAATACTGCTTGTCGTCCTGCTGGTTGTTGCCCCACAGCCCGTTCTTGTCGCACATGTGGTTGGGCACCACGTCGAGGATGACATAGATGCCGCGGGCGTGGCAGGCGTCAATCAACTCCTTGAGCTCCGCAAACGTGCCCATGGCCGGATCGCACTTGAAGAAATCCTCCGGATGATACTGGTGATACGGCGTGTAGTTGGTGTCCTTGCCCTGGTCGTTCATCTGGACGCCGGACATCCAGATGGCGCGCACGCCCATGCCGGACAGATAGTCGAGGTTGTTCTTCAGGCCCTTCCAGTCGCCGCCGTGGTGGAAGTTGCGGTTGTAGGGAAAGTTCTTCCCTTCGGTTTTCCACGCCGGCTTGTAGGAGGCCAATTGGTCGATGGAATCCGCGAAGCGGTCCGTGAAGAGCTGATAGATGTTGATATCGCGCCAATCGGCCGGGCTGGGGGTATAGGCGAAGGAAGGATTCTCCACGATCCTCGACCGCAAGCCATAGGTCGCATCGTTCGCACTGTACGGGAACTGCCCCCGCGCCAGCGTTGCCATCATCGTTGCACACACCAACCACAGAATCGGTTTCACGGCTTTCATCGGGACTCCTCAGGGGCTCATGGATTGTAAAGGACAAGACTGGCTAAAACGGTACACCAGACGCCTCGGAGTGCGCAAGCCTTGATTGAAGCGTTTTCGCAGCTCGGCGAACGTGCTGTGGAATTGCCATTGGCACCGCTCTCCGTTACCTTCTCTGACATGTCCACTCCCCTTCGTCTGCGTGATCTGCCCCGCCCCAATTATACCGGCGGGGGCATCCTGAACCTCATGGCATCCATCATCCGTGCCCGCGGCGGTCGTTCTGCCCACCGGCCGCTGGCCGGCCTGGAACCCGCCCGGATCCGGCCCTATCCCAAGGTCATTCTGCTGCTCCTGGACGGCCTCGGGTCCAATCAGTTGCACCGCTTCGTACTTGCTGGGGGCGGCAAACACTTCTTTGGCCGCCACCCGTGGCAGAAGATCACAACGGCCTGTCCCGCCACGACCGCCGCCGTGGTCACTACGCTGGCCACGGGCGCCGCGCCGGCCGAGCACGGCATTCTCGGGTGGCACCTGCATCTGCCCGATCTCGGCCTGGATGGCACCATCCTGCCCTTCGTGACCCGCACCGGGACACCCCTCGCGACCCCGGAATTCAACCTGGAAAAATATCTGGCCGTTCCGGCGCCGCTGGCCAGCATCCCGGGCCGGCGGGTCCTGATTTCGCTGGGCGACATTCCCTTCAGCCGCACTTCCATGGCAATGCCCTGGTGGACGGAGCGTCATTCCTTCAAAAGCCTCGACGGCCTGCGGCGCCATCTCCGCGCGCTGGCCCGCTCCCCCGGCCGCGCCTATGCCTATGCCTATTGGCCGCACTACGATTCCAGTTGTCATGAACATGGCCCGGAAGGCCGTCCCCCGGCGCAGCACCTCGCCGAGCTGGATGCGTTTCTGGCGCGCGTGGAGCACGCCCTGGCCGGCACCGGCACCCTGCTGCTCGTCACGGCCGACCACGGTCACATGCAGACCCACACCCGCCTGGACCTGTCGCAAATCCCCGGATTCTACGACACGCTCGCCACGCTGCCCTCGGGCGACGTCCGCATGGTGCAATGCTTCGTCCGGCCCGCGCGAGTGAAGGAATTCCTCAGGCTGACTCGCGAACCGCCCCTCCTGGGCGCCGCCGCCTGCGTGCCGATGGCGGAAGTTCTGCGATCCGGCATCCTCGGCCCCGGCCAACCCCATCCCGCCCTGAAAAACCGCCTCGGCGACTACACGCTTTTCGCTGCGCCTGGCCATGCCTTCCTTTATCCCGCCGCGCTGTCCGACGAAAAGGCCCCCAAGTTCGGCAACCACGGCGGACTTTCCGCCGACGAACTCGAAGTGCCCCTGTTTGTCGTGACACCTTGAGAGGGTTCAGGGTTCGGGGGGGGCAGAGGCCGGAAGTCGGCCAACAGTTTGGCCCCCCCTTATCCTGTCGCTCCCGATCTTCCCTGAACTCCGACCTTTGACCTCTGCCGGCCTCTCCTCCGCGCTTGACAGCCCGCGCGCCTTCATGTATCTGCGCAAAGAAACATTGTTCAACCCCATGCAGGAGACGCCATGAACGTGCCCGACTATTCCAACTATTTCAATTTGCATCCCGACAAGGAAGGCCGCTTTGGCAAGTATGGCGGCGCCTATCTGCCGCCCGACCTGGAAAAGATCATGGTGGAGATCCGCGACGCCTACGACACCATTTCCCGCTCCGCCAAATTCATCGCCGAGCTGCGCTCCATCCGCAAGCACTACCAGGGCCGCCCCACGCCGGTATATCACGCGGAACGCCTGTCCAAAAAACTCGGCTCCGCGCAAATCTACCTCAAGCGCGAGGACCTCAACCACATGGGCGCCCACAAGCTCAATCACTGCATGGGCGAAGGTCTGCTGGCCATGTACCTCGGCAAGAAAAAACTCATCGCCGAAACCGGGGCCGGCCAGCACGGGGTGGCCCTTGCCACCGCCGCCGCCTACTTCGGTCTCGAATGCGACATCCACATGGGCGAGGTCGATATCGCCAAGCAGGCCCCCAACGTCGCGCGCATGAAACTGCTCGGCGCGAAAGTCATCCCTGTCACCTTCGGCCTGAAGACCCTCAAGGAGGCGGTCGACTCCTGCTTCATGGCCTACATGAAGGATCCCGTCACCCAGCTCTACTGCATCGGCTCCACCGTCGGCCCCCACCCGTTCCCGATGATGGTCCGCGATTTCCAGCGGGTCGTCGGCATCGAGGCCCGCGAACAGTTCTACGACATGACCGGCGACATTCCGGACATCGTCACCGCCTGCGTCGGCGGCGGCTCCAATGCCATGGGGATCTTCTGCGGCTTCCTGGCGGATCCGTGCGAAATCCACGGCGTCGAACCCCTCGGCAAAGGCACCAAGGTCGGCGAACACGCCGCCACGATGACCTATGGCAAGGAAGGCGTCCTGCACGGCTTCAATTCATATCTGCTCCAGGACGAGAAGGGTGAACCCGCCCCCGTCTATTCCATCGCCTCCGGCCTCGATTACCCATCCGTTGGCCCCGAACACGCCTTCCTCAAGGACAGCGGCCGCATCCAGTACGTCACCGCCACCGACCGCGAAGCCGTCGAAGCCTTCTTCATGCTCTCGCGCGTCGAAGGCATCATCCCGGCCCTCGAGAGCTGCCACGCCGTCGCCCATGCCATCCGGCTCAGCCGCAACGAGCCCAAGCATTCCCGCAGCATCCTCGTCAACCTCTCCGGACGCGGCGACAAGGACATGGACTACGTCATCGAGCACTTCGGCTACGGCGAAGACTTCAAAATCTGAGCCCGGCGACGGATTCCCCGTCCGCGGACCGGCCTTTCAACGCCGGTCCGCTTTTTTGCCCCTGATCCCGCCGTTTTGAACCGTTTCAGGCCCGCCAAACCGCCGTCTGTGCGATTTTTTTGCCAAAAAACGAAAAAATCGCCGATTTTGGGCGATTTTTTGCCTTTGAAGGCCATTTTTGGCCCAAGATGGGGCTTGGATGGGCTTCCCAAGCCCGATTTTCAGTTGGCTGACGAATGACGGGTGGCCAGCGGGGGCCTCATGCGGCGTTTGAGCCGGATTTGAGATGCGCCTTTTGGTTCAATGGTTCAATTTGGGTGGATCCCCGCAATTCCTGGCGAAAGGACAGCCGTCGCAACTCGTCCCGCACGCGCAGGCGGGGTTTGGGGCTTGCTTCTGTTTTTTCCACTGGCGCCGGATGCGCAGCGCCAGCCAGCCCACCGCGCCGGCCACTGCCAGGCCGACGGCCATCCAATCCAGCCATGCCCCCGGCATGTCAGAACCCTCCCCACCCCAGCCGCATCCCGGCCTGGTATATAAGGAATGTCACCGTCCACGCAATGGCTGTCATGCCCAGCAGCATGCCCAGCGCCCAGCCCCAGGAGTTCGTCTCGCGCCTGGTTGCCGCAATCGTTGCCACACACGGCGCGCTCAACAGGCAGAAGAGCATCATCGCCAGGCCCTGCAACGGCGTGTAGTGCAACCGCAAAGTCTGCCGGAGGCTGTCGGAATCGTCCCCGCTGGCACTGCCCAGCGAGTAGACGATGCCCATCTGGGCCACGAACACTTCCTTGGCGGCAAACGCACCCGCCAGCGCCGTACCCACGCGCCAATCAAAGCCAAGGGGACGAATCGCCGGTTCAATCCATTTCCCGATGCGCCCGATGGCCGTGTATTCCAAAATCTCCGCCTGCGCAAGCTCGTGGCGGCCGGATTCCGGATGGCGCGGAAAGGTGCCCAGCGCCCAGAGCAGGATGGAAATGGCCAGGATGACGGTGCCGGCTTTCTGCAGGTACATCCAGGCGCGATCCCACATGTGGATGGCCACCGAGCGCCAGGTGGGCATCCGGTACGGGGGCAGTTCCATCACAAACGGCGCCTGCTCGCCGCGAAAGACCGTCCCGCGCAGCAGCCGCGCCACGCCGATGGCGGCGGCGATCCCGGCCATATAGAGCCCCCACAACACCCAGCCCCGCCAGCGCGGCGCAAAAAACGACGGGATCAGCAGCGCGTAGATCGTCAGCCGCGCCCCGCAACTGACGAACGGCGTCACCAGGATGGTGGTGAACCGGTCGCGCCGGCTCTCCAGCATCCGCGTGGCCAGAATCGCCGGCACGGTGCAGCCCAGCCCGATCAGCATGGGAATGAAACTCTTGCCGTGCAGCCCCATCTTGTGCATCAGGCGATCCATCAAAAACGCCACCCGCGCCATGTAGCCCGTGTCTTCCAGGAAAGCGATCGCCAGAAACAGCAGCAGAATGTTCGGCAGGAACGATACCACCCCGCCCACGCCACCGATCACCCCGTCCACGATCAGCGATTGCAGCAGAGGCGCAGTGCCGGCCGGCCAGACGGCGCGAATCCCGTCCGACAGGGCGCCCAGCCCGGCCTCGATCCACTGCATGGGCGGCTCGCCCAGGGTGAAGACCAGATGAAAGACGATCCACATCAGGAACACAAAGAGCGGTAATCCCCACACCCGGTGCAGCAGCAGGCTGTCCAACCGCAGGGTACGGTCACACCGCACGTAATGGGCGGTCCCCCGCGCCACCTCTGTGACGACGCCCAGGGCGAAACCATAGCGGGCCTCGGCCAATTGCACATCCAGCGGCCGGCCGCCGCGCTTCTCCAGCCGGGCCGCCTCGCGCGCTGCGAGGTCCGCCGCCCCGGACGGAGCATGCGGATCCGATATCCCGTCCAGCAGGCCGATGGCCCGCCGCCGCGCGGATACCGCATCGTCGCCTTCGAATTGGCTTGCCACCGCCGCAATGACCTCCTCCAAGTCCGCACCGTAATAGACGCGACTCGGACAGAGCTGCCCGCCGGCCGCCGCCAGCCGGGCGCTGGCCAGCAAAGCGCCTACGCCCTCCCCCGTGCTGCCGTTGGTGGGCACGACCGGCCCGCCCAGCAGGCCGGACATCCGTTCCAGATCGAACTCCAGCCCGTTGCGCGCGGCTTCGTCGCTCATATTGAGCGCATAGGCCACCGGCACCCCCATCTCCGTCAATTGCGCCGTCAGGTGCAGGTTGCGCTCCAGGTTCGTCGCATCCAGCACCTGAATGACGACGCTCGCGGTGCCCGACAGGATTTCATCGCGCGCGATGGCCTCCTCCGGCGAGGCCGCCAGCAGGCTGTACACCCCCGGCAGGTCCACCAGTTCGATCTCCACGCCGTCACGCGTCAAGCGGGCGGACTTTTTCTCGACGGTCACCCCCGGGTAGTTGCCCACATGCTGATGCGCGCCCGCCATCCAGTTGAACAAGCTCGTTTTGCCACTGTTGGGATTGCCCGCCAGCAGCACAACCAGTCGGGATGGCATCGAGCGGCCGTTCATGCGCGGATTTTCAAATCAGTCCCGGCCGCCATTTGACCCGGATGCGCGCCGCCTCGGCTTTGCGCATCGAGAGCCGGTAGCCGCGCACTTCCACGGCGATGGGATCGCCCAGCGGCGCCACGCGCTCCACCGCGATGAGCACCCCGGGGGTCACGCCCATCTCCACCAGCCGCTTCCGCAGCGAATCGGCCACATCCACGGACATGACGACTCCGCGCACGCCGGGCGGCAATTCCTTGAGGCTCGATTCCACCCCCGGGGCACGCTCGCCCCTGGCGGTTTCGCGCATCGCCTTCCATTTCTCCATCATGCCGGGATGGGTGCGCAGGAAATCTCCCAGTAGCGCCATCCGGTCCAGCACGAGGGGCGTGGCATCGTGTTCCATGCCGCAGGCCGCGTGCTCGGCATCCTCCTGGCTCATGCCAAGGGTATCTGTGAAAAAGCGGCGCAGCGCCACGTGCCGGCCCGCAACATCCTCCGCCAGTTGCCGGCCCTTGGGCGTCAGCCCCACGGCTCCATAAGGCGTGTAATCCACCAGGCCTTGTTCCGTCAGCGATTTCAACGCGGCCGAAACCGTCGGGGGCTGCACGTTCAACGCCTCGGCAATGTCCCCCGTCCGAGCCCCGCGCAGCGTCTCCGACAGCCGCAGAATCGTTTCCAGATAGTCTTCCGCCTTGGCGCTGAGTCGTTCGATTTTCATGGGGTTTTAGGAAGTTCTCCAATTGTTTGAGTGCTTAAACAATATCCCAACTCCCACGAGTTGTAAAGGAATCGACTCATGGAGCCACTTCCGGACTTTATAAAGTCCGGACATTTCGGACAGGCCTGTCTGATTTCTAACCTCAGAGACGCATGCCTCGTCGCGCGCAAGATCCAAACTGCACGCACGCGACGGAGCGGCGGACCCCGTCCTATTGCTTCACGGGAAAACCTGACTTTAGGAAGGGGTGCAGCACAGGAGGGCTTCAAGGGCGAGGGGATTGATTGAGGGCGAAGACGCGACGGAGCTTGCACTCGACATCCTGCTTGAGTTGGAAGGGGTCCAAGGTTTGAAAGTGCGCCTGGATCTCCTTGCTCATTTCAACGGCCAGGGACCGGGAGGCGAGCAGC
>JAAZBB010000080.1 GCA_012514035.1 Lentisphaerota bacterium
AAATACGGCGAAATCCCCGTGGCCTTCGTCATCCTCAACCGCGGCCAGACCCTGACCGAGGAGGACGTCCGCGACCACGTCAAAAAGCACCTCGCCGCCTACAAGGCCCCCAAGTACGTCTTCTTCGTCGATGAATACCCCCTGACCGCCAGCGGCAAGATCCAGAAATACAAGCTCCGGGAGCAGTCCAAGGCCCTGGTGGAAGACCGCCGCCGCGGCGAAACCTGAGCCGCCGGCGGACAGACCCTTCTATTCCCAAACGCTGCTTTCCAGGACCCGAAGGGCCATGCCGCGCGTGGCACCGGCCTTCCGCGCGACCAATTCGGCGGCGGCCTTGCCCAGACGCGCCCGCTCCTCGCAATCCCCCAGCAGGCGCAGAATGACCTCTTGCAGTTCCGCGGCATCCCGGACCTGCCGCCACGCACGGGCGTCCTGGAAATCCCGGGTGATTTCCGGAAAGTTCTCCATGTGGGGCCCGACGACCACGGGCTTGCCGTCCTTGGCCGGTTCGATGGGATTCTGGCCGCCCACCTGCGTCAGGCTCTTGCCGACAAACACGACGTGGGCGGCGGCATAGAAACCGCGCAATTCCCCGGTCGTGTCGACCAGCAGCACATCGGGGCGCTGCACGGGCGGCGGGGCATGGTCGGGGAACTGGCTGCGCAGGATCGCGGACATGCCCCGCTGGCGGATGGCGGCCAGCACGTCCTCGCGGCGTTCCGCGTGCCGGGGCACCAGCACCAGCATCAGCCGGGGATGGCTCGCGCGCACCTTCTGCGCAATATCCAGCAACACATCTTCCTCGCCGCTCCAGGTCGACCCGCCCACCAGCACCGGGTCGCCGGTTTTCACGCCGATGTTCGCCAGCACCGCGCGGGCGCGGACTTCCGAGGTCGGCGGCGTGGCCCCGATGTCGTATTTAGCGCTGCCGGTCACCTCGATCTTCTCCGCGGGCGCGCCGAGGGCCAGCAAGCGGTCGCGGTCCCCGGCGCTCTGCACGCAGAACCAATGGAGCTGGGGCAGCAGGCGGCGGGTCAGGAAGCGGATCCGGCGATAGCCGCGGAACGAATGTTCGGAAATCCGGCCGTTGATCATGATGGTGGGAATCCCCTGCCGGGCCGCGTAGCGGATCAGGTTCGGCCACAGTTCGTTTTCAACCAGCACAATGGCGGCCGGGCGAATCCGCCGGAGGGCGCGCGGCACGACCCAGGGCACATCCATCGGAAAATAGAGCGTGACATCCGGAGGGGCGATCCGTTTCAGGGCCAGCGCATGCCCGGTGGAGGTATTGGTGGTCAGGACGAAGCGGGTGGCGGGGCGGCGATGGCGCAGTTCATCCATGAAGGAAAACGCCACGGCCAGCTCGCCCACGCTGACAGCCTGGATCCAGATCGGCCGGCCCGGCGCGGCCAGCCGCGCGGCCTCGGCCGGGGCATACCACCCGACGCGTTGCGCGAAGTCCCGGGCATAGCCGCCGCGCCGCAGCATGCGCAGGAGAAAGTGCGGCAGCAGGAAGGCAAACGCAACCGGAAACACCAAATTATAGAGCCACCAGATCATGGCATGACCGCCTTGTTCATCTGCAGCACGGGCAGCAGCACCGCCAAGGCGACCAGCGTGACAAACAGCCCGACGGCCAGCGTGATGCCGATTTCCAGCAGCATCATCCCGCGGGTCGCCAACCGGTCCCATCCCTGCTGGAAACGCTGGGCGGCATGGTCCAGCAGCCCCGGCAGGTTGCCGCCGGCTTCGCCCGCCTGCACCCAGGCCGCCAGCGAGGGATGCAGCGGGCGGATGCCGCGAATTACTTCGGCCAGCGGCTTGCCCTGTCCCATCGCCGCGGTTTCGCGCCGAGCGCAGTCGGCGAGCCACGCGCTGCCCGACGCCCGGCCCGCCAACGGCACGCTCTCGATCAGGCCGACGCCCCGTTCCAGCAGCAGGCCGAGAACCCGCACGAATCGCAGGCTGGCCAGATTGCACCACCCGCCACCCGCCAGCGGGATGGCATACAACCGCCGGTCGAGGCGAATCCGCCAGGCTTCATCCCGGCGCAGCCGGGATTGGATCCAGACCAGACCTGCGGCGCCGGCGGCCGCCAGGACCAGCAGCAGGAGGCCGAAGATGCGGCCGCCCGCCAGCATGAACCGGGTCAACAGCGGCAGCCGCAGGTCGGACTCGAGAAAGAGACGCTGCACCAGCGGCAGCATGAAAACCAGCACCAGGCCGCCAATGACGATCGCCAACGACACCACCACGCACGGATAGAGCAGCGCGGTCGCCAGCTTCTCGCGCAGATGTTCCTGCTCTTCCAGAAAAGCCGCCAGGCGGTCAAGAGCTTCGTTCATTCCGCCGGTGCGTTCGCCCACCTCCAGCACGGCCTGCTCGAAGGCGGTCACCCGCTTCGAGACGGCCGCCAGGGCGGCACTGAGCGGACGGCCTTCGCGGACATTGTCGCGGACCGCGGCCAACAGCGTGCGCGACTGGTCGAGTTCCGGCGCCTGCAGGATCACCTCCAGGGCGGGGACCAGCGCAATCCCCGAACCCAGCAGGGCGGCAAGCTCACGGTAGAAGAGGGTGCGGGTGTCGGCCCGGAAGGCGGCCGACCGCCCGATACGCCGCGCAGCCGCCCCTTCGGCCGCTTGCAGCGTTTCGGCCAGGATGCCCTGCGCGGTCAGCCGCTTGCGGGCGTCTTTTGGATCCATGGCTTCGATCAGCCCGTTCCGGGGGTGCCCGGAAATATCGTATCCCCGATATTCGAACGTGGTCATGGCGGCCGGCCTCTCCTACTCCCGGCGGGCGCCGGCTGCGCGCAGGACTTCCGCCACCGAGGTCGTGCCGCCCAGGATCTTGGCAATGCCGTCATCGAGCATGTCGCGGACGCCAGCCGTCGCGGCCAATCGGCGCAATTCGGCGGGGGGCGCCGCCGTGCGAATGGCTTCGGAAACCGCCGGGACAACCGTCAGCAGCTCGTAAATGCCGGTCCGGCCCTTGTAGCCGCCGAGACAGTCCGCACAGCCCGCCGGATCCGGCTCCCACCCGGAGCGGCCGGCCAGGGCCGGCTGCCCCAGCATGGCGGCATCCGCGACCGACAGCGGAACCTCCCGCCGGCAACGGGGACAAAGGCGGCGCACCAGCCGCTGCGCCAGAACGGCTCGCGTGGCCGAAGCAAGCAGATAGGGGGGAATGCCCATGTCGACCATGCGGGTGACGGCCCCGACCGCGTCGTTGGTGTGCAACGTGGTAAAGACCAGATGGCCCGTCAGCGATGCCCGCACGACAATCTCCGCGGTCTCCAGGTCGCGCGTTTCGCCCACGAGGATCACGTCGGGATCCTGGCGCAGGATGTGCCGCAGACCGCGCGCGAAGGTCAGGCCGATCTTGGGATGCACCTGCATCTGCCCGATGTTCGGCAACTGGTACTCGATGGGATCTTCAATGGTCAGCACGTTGAGGTGTGCGGTGTCCAGTTCGCGCAGCGCGGCATAGAGCGTCGTGGTTTTTCCGCTGCCGGTCGGCCCGGTCACCAGGACAATCCCGTGGGGCTCGCGCAGGATGCCGCGGAACTGCTCCAGCAGGACGGGGGGCATGCCCAATTCGTTGAGGGAATAGCGGGTGGACTCGCGGTGCAGCAGGCGCAGGACGATGCGTTCGCCTTCGGCGACCGGCACGCTGGACACACGCACGTCGATTTCACTGGCGCCGACACGGACGCGCGCCACGCCGTCCTGGGGCAGACGTTTTTCCGCCAGATCCAGCCGCGCCATGACTTTGAGGCGCGCCGTCAGCGCGTTTTCGAGGTTCCGCGGAGGACTGGGCTGCTCGTAGAGCAGACCGTCGATGCGATAGCGGACCGTCAGCGCGCGGGCGAAGGGCTCGATATGGATGTCGGACGCGCCGCGCTTGACGGCTTCCAGCAGGATGGAATTCACGTAGTGGGCGACCGGGGCGGCGGCGCTGCCCGCCAGCAGGTCGTCGGCCTCGCGGTGGGCCGGCGCGCCGGCCCCCGCCTCCCGCGCGGCCTGGCCGGCCTGCTCCGCGGCCGCATCGGCCGGCTCTGCCCGGCGAAAATAGCACCAATCAATCGCCCGCTGGATTTCCGCCGCCGGCGCTGTCACCCACACGGCCTCCACCCCCAGCAGGAGGGACAAATCCTCATAGCCCTGGAGCGCGGAGGAATCGGCGCCGGCAATCGCCACCTGTCCGTTCCAACGGAACGGAACCAGTCCGTGCCGGCGCACCCAGTCGACGGGAACCGCTTCGATCAGCGCCGGATCGAGCCAATCCTCCTCGATGCGCTCCAGCGCAGGCAGGCCGGGACCGGCTTCGCTCATGGCTTGCCGCCCAAGCGGGGTTTCCGACGGGTATTTTTCTTCGCCTTCCGGTCCGCTGCCGGTTCCGGCGCGGGGGCCGCAAGGGCCTCGCCCGCTTCCTGCAGCCGGGTGGCTTCTTCCAGGCGGGCCTTCTCCTGTTCGGCCACCTGCATGTCCGTCACAATGCGCGGAGTCACGAAAATCAGCAGGTTCGTGCGCTTCTTGACGTCGCTGGTCGAGCGGAACAGGACGCCCAGCAACGGGATGTCCCCCAGCAGCGGAACCTTGGTCGCAATGCGGGCGGTATCTTCGCGGATCAGGCCACTGAGAATGACGGTCGCGCGGTCGGGTACAGTCACCGTGGTCTTCACCTCGCGTTTGGCAATCGTGGGCGTGAACTGCATGGCCTCGCTGCTGTCCTCCACCACCGATTCGATGCTCGGATTGAGGTCCAGTTGAATCTCACGGTCCGGATTCACATGGGGCGTCAGGGTCAGCTTGATGCCCACGTCCAGCCGCTCGATGTTCTGGATGTAGTCCCGATCGGAGCCGGAGCCCTCGACGGAGGATTTCAGGATGGGAATGTTTTCCACCACGCTGACGGAGGCCTCGAGGTTGTTCTGCGCCCACAGGGGGATGTTCGACAGGATTTTCAGGTCGCGCGAGCCCGCCACGGCCCGCAGAAACGCCGGGATCTTCTGGTATTCGGTCCCATCCGGCCCAAGAAAAGTCCCGCTGAGTACGCCCATGGCGAGGCCTTGCGGAAAACTGCCTTCTTTAAGCAGAGTGCCCACCACGTCGCGATCACCGTAGCGGGTGCGGACAAATCCCCCGGCATCGCCGTCGTTGGCTTCATCGATTCCAAACCATTCCACGCCCAGGTCAAGCCCTTGCTCCAGATTCACCTCGGCAATGAGCACCTCGACCAGCACCTGCTGGGGCACCACATCGAGCCGTTCCACCAGCCGACGCACATATTCGAAGTCCTGGGCCGACGCATCCACCAGCAGGGCGTTGTTGGCCACGCTCGGCTCAATGGCAATATCCCTCTGCACGGGGCCGCCCTCGACCGCCGGGACCTTTCCCAGCAGGGAATTCAGGCTTTTTGACGCCTCTTCGGCGGATAGATATTTCAAAAAGATGGCATTCAGCCGTCCGAATCCGTACGGGCTTTCCACGTCCATCTTCTCGATGATGCGCCGGGTCTCGGCAATCTGCATCGGCAGGCCCACCAGGATCAGGCTGTTGGCCTGGGGCGCCGCCACGACGGTCAGGTCCGTGGGCAGATCGCCCACGCCCGCCGCGACTTGCTGCATGTGACGACTGACTTTGTTGACGGCGCTGTCCGCCGCGCCGAAGGTGGCGCGCAACTGCTGGGCGACTTCTTCGGCGCCGGCGTACTTGAGCGGTACCACTTCGATTACGCTCCCGGTCCCGGGCTGGTCCAGTTCCGCCACCAGCGCTTCCAGTCGCGCCACGTTGGCGGCGGTATCCGTCACGATCAAGTGGTTCCCCGGCAAAAACACGCCTAGCGCGCCTTCTTTGCCGCCGCGGACCAGCGGCTCGAAGCTCCGCCTGACCTCGGCCGCGCTGACGTGCTTCAACGGTATCAATTTGGTCACCAGTCCGCCGTCCAGCCCGGTGCCCGTCGGCAGCCCAGGGGTGCCGGGAAGCGCCACAACCTGATACACGCCACCGCGTTCGGCCACGGTGTAACCGCTGGCTTCGAGCATGCTCAAATAAAGCGGAAAAACCTCCGCCACGGGAATCGGCCCCTGCGTCAGGATGCTCACCCTGCCCGCCACGCTTTCCGGCACCACGAACTTCTTGCCCGTGTATCGGCCGACAATTTGCGTCACCAGGCGGATGTCCGCCTGTTCGAAATTGAAGTGCACCTGGGGACCGGATTCGACGGCCGCGGCGGAAGTGGACGGGGCCGGCGGTGGCGGGGCGGCCTCCTCCTGGGCCAAGCCCGCGGACAACCAGCCAGCCACGCCGGCGCCGGCCAGCCAGGCCGCCATCGGTCTGCGCAATCTCATTTGGCAATCCCCCGTTCGCTCTGGCGGACGAACTCCACGAAATTCCGGATCTCCGGCAGCGGCGCAAGTTCCGCTTCGATGCGCTCCAGCGCCTTGGCCGTGGTCAGGTCCGTGCGGAACACGATTTTGAAGGCCTCCTTCAGCGCCTGTTGCGTTTCAGGGGCAATGCCGTGGCGCGCCAGACCCACCTTGTTGGGGCCATAGACCTTGAGGGGATCTCCATCGGCCATCATGTAGGGCGGAACGTCCTTCACCGCCTTGGTGTAGCCGCCTAGGATGCTCATGCGCCCGATGCGCACAAACTGGTGCACGCCGGTCAGGCCGCCAATGATGGCGTCGTCCTCGATGATGACATGCCCCGCCAGCGTCGCGTTGTTGGCCATGATGACCCGGTCGCCCACCAGACAGTCATGCGCCACATGACAATAGGCCATGATCAGGCACTTGGCCCCCACACGCGTCTCCCCGCCATCGAACGTCGCGCAGTTGAGGGTGGCGCACTCGCGGATGACGGTCTGCTCGCCGATCACCAGCCGGGGGGCCCCGCCCTGGTACTTCAGATCCTGAGTCTTGCCGCCGACGCTGGCGAACGGCCAGACCTCGCAGCCCGCCCCCAGCGTGGTATGGCCCTCGACATTCACGTGCGACCGCAGAATGACGCGGTCGCCCAGGCGGACATTCGGACCCACGCGGCAAAAGGGACCCACCGTAACATCCACGCCCAGTTCGGCACCGGGATCGACAACTGCCAGCGAATGAATGGCCCCCCCCATGGCTACTTCCCCCCCCCGCCGAACATCATTTCCGCCTCGCAAGCCAGTTCGCCATCCACCAACGCGCGGCCGGCCATGCGGGCCATCCCCATGCGCAACCGAAGCAGCTTGAGCTCCAGCCGGAGCTGGTCCCCCGGCTTGACGATCCGGCGGAATTTCGCCTTGTCCACTCCCAGATAGTAGGCCACCTTGCCATCGGCTTTCGTGATTTTGTTGAGCAGAATGCCCGCCGTCTGCGCCATCGCCTCGAGCTGCAGCACGCCAGGAAAAACCGGCTGGCCCGGAAAATGCCCTTCGAACCACGGCTCGCTGGCCGACACATTCTTGAGGCCCACGATCCAGTCCCGGTCGTTGCACTCCACAATGCGGTCGACCAGCACAAACGGATGCCGGTGCGGCAGGATGTCCAGAATGTCCTTTGAATCATAGATGGTTTCCATCACGGTCTCCTTCGACGGGAAAAGCAGCATACCATTCCTATCCTGCCGTCGACAAACCCCAAAACGCCGGCACCGGCCCCCGCCGGAATTGCGGCTTGAAATCCGCCCCCCGGAGACCGTCTAATGTCGCGTGCATTCTTCGGACGGGTGGCGAAACTGGCAGACGCGCCAGCCTTAGGAGCTGGTTCCGCAAGGAATAGGGGTTCAAATCCCCTCCCGTCCACCACGCGGCATTATAGCCCCGTCTTAATCGATTATTCTTTATATCCCCCTCTCCCGAAATGGCCCGTACCGCTTTCCGGGATGGCCGTGTTGGAATGGGGTCCAATGGGGGGGGGCCAATGGGGGTACCCATTAAAATATAATATATCATGCCAGCAGTTGCGCCCGCATCTCCTGTTCCATCCGTCCCACCTGCGCATCCAGCCGTCGATCCGCCCGCCGCCGCCGCGCCAGATCTTTCAGTCGCATGCTGACCGCTGCCCCCGTGCCCATCTCCAGCAGCCGGGCCGTCTCCTCCTGCTTCAGTCCCGCGAATTTAGTCAACATCTCCGCCGCCACGCCGCGCATCCACCCGCCGCCGCGCCGCCGCCGCAAATCCTCCCGCCCGATCCCCAGCCCGCGGCACACCTGCCCCAGCACGTCCTCCGCCGTCAGCCACGTTCCCGTTTGCCGGAACGCCTCCCGCCCCTCCGTTTCCCGTTCTGCCAGCATCCGGTGATACCGCCCCTTCATCTCCCCGATGAATCCCTGGCTTCCAATGCCGATGGCCGACCCCGAAAGCGCCTCCGCCAGCTCCCGGTCGTCCTCCGCTAGGCCCGCCTCCACAAACCGCCGATAGGCCGCTCGTCGCCTGCCCAACTGTTCGCGCACCTGCCTCTCCAACGGCCCGTATGTCATCCAATTCTTCCGCGCCGCATCCCCGATGTACTCCTGGTAGCTGCTCCACGCATACGCCCGCACCGCCGCCGCCTTCTCTTCCAGCGTCTTTCCCACGTTCGCCTTTGTTTTCACGGGATTCAAGTGCAGATAACGGCTCAACTTCAGTAGATAGCGATCCCCCTCCACCGGTTTCGCCATGTACGGTCCTTGGAACACATACCCCCGCTTCCCGTGCCGCCGGTTGAAATACCCCCCGTAGCGCGTCTGCACACACAGCATGAACTGGCTTAGATTCCCCAATGGCGTCTCCACCAGCAGGTGAAAATGGTTCGGCATCAGGCAATACAGATGCACCCGCGGTTGGCACCGCTCCACACCAGTCGCTAAGCACTCCAGGAACCACGCCCGGTCTTTGTCGTCCCAGAACAGCTCCCGCCGGTCGATCCCGCGATTCATCACATGGTAAATCGCCCCTTTGTATTGTATCCGCAATCGCTTTGCCATGACCGCCTCTTACCAGCAAACCCCGACGGAGATCAAGTTGTTTTATCTTTTAATGGGTACCCCCATTTCGAGCGGTACCCCCATTTCGAGCTTACCCCCATTTCGAGCTGGTTCCTGAACTTGCCCCCCACGATACGCCGATCGGCTCATCCAAGTCTCCCGGGCCGAACGCCAATCCCATTCCTTAGCCAGCCGTTCCGCCCCCAAACGGCCAAAATCAAAGGAATAACATGCGTTTGTCCTGCTGCTGGGCACAAGCCAAAAGCCAGATTCTAAAATTCCTTGGCTGCCCCCTTTTCAACGGCCTGGCCCAGACAGATGCCGGCGTCGTTCGGCGGAATCTGCCGATGGCGCCAGGGCGTGAAGCCCGCTTCGCGGAGCCGGCGCAACGCATCCGATAAGAGCCGCCGGTTCTGAAAGCATCCCCCCGAAAGACACACATCCGCCAACTGTTCCCGTTTCGCAACGGCCACCATCATTTCGACCAAGGTAGCATGGAACCGGGCGGCGACGACGGACGGCACTTCGCCACCCGTGAGCAGTTCGTTGATCATTGGGGCCCAATCGAGGGCCTTCCCGATCCAGCCGAACGGGTACGGCGCCCCCCCGCCTTCTCCCGCCAGCGCCTCCAGACGCATGGCGGCCTGCCCTTCGTGCGACATGATCTGGCAAACGCCGAGAAGAGAGGCCACTGCATCGAACAGCCGCCCGGCGCTGCTGGTGCGTACCACGTTCAACCTTTCTGCCAGCATTCGGTTCAAGACCTCGAGTTCCCCTGGCCGCCAGCCTGGCGGCGGATGGTCCGACCCCATTTCCCGCAGCACGCCCAGCGCGGCACGGCGCGGCTCGCGCGCCGCGGCATCGCTGCCCGCCAGTGGAAACGGCCGCAGCCAGGCCGTGCGTCGGAACTCCGCCCGCGTGCATACCAGGAATTCGCCGCCCCAGATCGTGCCATCCATCCCGAAGCCGGTGCCGTCCCAGGCGATGCCGAGCACCGGGCCAGCCAGCCTGTTCTCAGCCATGCAGGCGGCAATATGTGCATGGTGGTGCTGTACTCGTTTCATGGGCACGCACAAATCCACCGCGCCACGGGTGGCGACATACTCCGGATGCCGGTCCACTGCCACCGCGACCGGCGTTAAGCCGTGCAGGCCGATCAGATCGTCGACTGCGCTTTTCCACAATCGCGCCGCTCCTTCATGGTCGAGATCGCCGATATGCGGGCTCATCACGGCATTGCCGCCGGCGGTCACGGCCACCGTGCTTTTCATCTGGGCCCCGGCGGCCACCAGCCCGTCTGGCGCGCCCGGCAGCGGCAGCGAATACGGCGCCAAGCCCCGACCGCGCCGCATCATTAGCGGCTCGCCGTCGCAGAGGGCCATCACGGAATCATCCATGGGGCGGGCAATGGGCCGGTCATGGGTCAGGAAAAAATCAGCAATCCCCCCCAGCCGGGCCACGGCCTCGTCGAAGTCGGTGCAAATGGGTTCATCGGTCAGGTTGCCGCTGGTGGCCACCACGGGAAAGCCCAGTTCATGCAGCAGCAGATGATGCAGCGGAGTATAGGGCAGCATCGCACCAATCCATGGCAAGCCCGGGGCAACCTCCGGGGCCAGGCCATCGCCATCGGCCCGCCGGTGCAACAGGACGATCGGAGCGGCAGCGGACTTCAGCCAGTGGATTTCGGGTGTGGCCGCGTCACAGGTCTCGTGGATGGCTTTCAAGGTCGGGAACAACACGGCAAAGGGTTTTTCATCGCGCTGTTTGCGTTCCCGGAGGCGTCGGACGGCGGCTCCGTCGCGCGCATCCACCAAGAGGTGAAAGCCGCCGAGCCCCTTGACGGCCACGATCAAGCCGCGGCGTACGGCCGCCACGGCTGCTGCGAGGGTTTCGTCGCGCACCGCGAGCAAGCGTCCGTCAGCGGCGGTCCAGGTCAGAGACGGCCCGCAAACCGGACAGGCGTTGGGCTGGGCGTGGAACCGGCGGTTGGCGGGATCACGGTATTCCGCATCGCAGTCGGGGCACATCCGGAAGCGGTGCATGGTGGTATTGGCGCGGTCATAGGGCAATTGCCGGATGATGCTGAAGCGTGGCCCGCAGTGGGTGCAGTTGATGAAGGGATAGCGGTAGCGCCGGTCCCGCGGATTGTAGAGTTCCCGCAGGCAATCGGGACACGTTGCCAAATCCGGCAGGATGCCGGCGACACGCGCGCCGGTGGGTTCGGTACTCAGACGAATTTCGAATGTCGCCGGCAATCCGGCCGGGGCGGGTGATTCCTCCACGCCTTGGATGTCCGCTGCGGCGGGCAGGCGCCCGGGCAGTTCCGCCCGGAACCGGGCAATGGCGGCGGGGGCTCCGCCGAGGGCCACCTCGGCGCCGGCGGTATCGTTGCGCACCCAGCCGTGCAGATTCAATTCATGCGCAAGACGAAATACCACCGGCCGGAAGCCCACTCCCTGCACCCGGCCGCGCATCCGCAGCAATATGGCTTGTTCCTCCGTCATTTCATCGGAATATACGCCAGCCCCCCGCCCCGGTCGAGACTTCGGGAAGAGGTCAAAGAACAGAGGTCGGAGGTGAGGTTCCGATTCCACATCTCGCTTTAGAATGCCATCCTCTGCGCCCGTTTTGATTTTTCGGGTTTTCGGCCGCGACCGACCACGGGGCCGGAAAGCGGACATGCAACACGGGATCGGTTCTCGATCCGCACGACCGGAAAACTTCCCCCGGCGACGCGACGGCGGACACATCCGGGCGCTGAAGTGTGGTCCGACATGGTCACGCGGGGGCGTCGGACCCCTGTAAAGTCCAAAGCCAAACTCCAGGGCCGCGTGACCTCACGCGGCGTTTAGGGTGAGTTTTGCGACGGTCTCAGCAGGAATGCAGGAAACCCCGGAAAAATGAAACCCAGCATGGCTGGCACGAATCAAGCGGATCTTGATCGATCCGATCCGTGTCATCCGCAGTCAGGATTTTCCGGCTTTCTTCCGGTTTCGGTATTCATGCGTTCTTGAGTTCTGATTCATCTGGATTGGAGCCCTGCCGCGCGATGTACTCGGGGGTGAAAAGATTACCTTGGCGGACTTGGCGAGAGAAAACAGAATTCCGGCTGTTTGGAGGTTCGACAAACTGGTTTTATTTCGCTGTTTCCGCGGGTTCGGGTGCCGGCGCAGTCGGCGGGACATAGGCGGGATCGAGCGCGGAATTCAGCAGGTGCGCCAGCCGCACGCCGGCCTTCTGCAGCTGTCCGCGGACAAGCGGCAGGCGGGCATCGATGTAATTCTCGCTGGTCAGGTCCATGCCGGGCCGGGCCCATTTCCACGGCACGCTTTCGCCGTTGGGCCAGCGATAGACCTCCTTGCGCGCCCGCCAGTAGCTGTCCACGGCCCAATCGAAGACGGGGTCTTTGATCCAGCGGGCCATCTGGTCGGGTGCAATGTCCTTGCGCAGTTCCCGGACCACCGTCCGCACCCGGCGTCCGGCCATCAGTTCGTTGACCATGGCCTCGTCCCAGACGCTGTGAATGCTGGGGGCGTAGTCCATGGGCGTGGTGGGACCGAAGGAATAATGCCGGCCGGAGAAGGAGTTGACCGGGATCATGTTGCCGCCCATGTCGCCGTAGCGGTAGGCGCAATGCAACGGCTGATGCAGGTCCGCCGCAAAATGGACCAGAAACCGCAGGGCATCCAGCTTGCGTTTCCGGGAGGCCTTGGGGGCGGCCAGTTCGTCGCGCCAGCGCCCGATCTGCGTCACGATGTCCTGGCCGTCGCCGGGCAGCTTCAACTCGAAATTGTCGTCATAACGCTGGGAAACGTTGAAATCCACGTAGTGCCAGCGGCCGTTGCCGGGATAGGTCGCCTCGTATTCCTTGGTGCCGCGGATGATATCGGGCCAGCTCGAAATCTCCACATCGCCCAGCTTCTTGGAACCCAGCAGGTCCTTGACCTTTTCCCGGGCCACCGGCGTCAAATAATGCTCGGCGATGTCGGCGACGATTTCGTGTCCCTCTGGTCCCCAGGCCCGGGCCGGGCTGGCCAGCACCGCCAGCGCCAAGGCCGCACAAAGTATCCATCTGGTCAGGGTATTGTTCATCGTTTTATCCGGATATGAGCCAATCACGCTACGCCAGGAGCGGGCCTGCGTCAACCCGTCCCGTCGCTGAAAACGCGCTACCCGCCGGCAATCCGCTGGCAACATCCGGATTGCGTCCCGACCGATTTGGTTTATCGTCTTGGGCATGGCCGCATTCCGCAACCCAGGAGGGAACCTGTCATGAACGTCGCCGTTCTGGGCGCCAGCAACAAACCCGAACGCTACAGCCACCAGGCCGTCACCATGCTGGCCCACAAGGGCCATGCTGTCTTCCCCATCCATCCCGCCCTGGCGGACATCGACGGACACCCGGTTTTCAAGCACCTTGCCGATGTCCCGGAACCACTGCATACCGTGACGATGTACGTCTCCCCTTCCCATTCCACGGGCATGGCCGAGGCCATCCTGGCCGCGAAGCCCGCCCGGGTGATCTTCAATCCCGGCACCGAAAACCCCGAACTCGAGGAAAAACTGGCCGCGGCCGGCATCGGGATCGTGCACGCCTGCACGCTGGTGCTGCTCCGCACGGGTCGATTCGGATAAGTCCATGAAACCCGTCCTGATTGCATTGGGCCTGACGATGTTCGCCGGCATGGCCACCGGCATCGGCAGCATCATTGCCTTCACGGCCAAGCGCACCAATTACCGCTTTCTCTCGATCGCCACCGGCTTCTCCGCCGGCGTCATGCTGTATGTCTCGTTCGTCGAGATTTTCGTCAAGGGCGGCGCGGCCCTCGCCCTCCGCTATGGCGAGCCATTGGCCTCATGGATCAACGTCGCCTCCTTCTTCGCGGGCATGCTGCTGATCGGCCTGATTGACAACCTGATTCCGGCCGCCGAAAACCCGCACGAAACCCACGCGGAATCCGAGACTCGGCCGCTCCACGATCCAAACGCCCCGCTGCCCGACTTCGAGCATGCCGACGCCTCCCGGCCCAAGACGGGGGAAATCAGCATCCACGACCATGCCCATCATCATCACAAGCTGATGCGCATGGGACTGTTTACCGCCCTGGCCATTGGCATTCACAACTTCCCCGAGGGCCTCGCCACCTTCCTGGCCGCCCTGCACGATCCCTCCCTCGGGGCCGCCATTGCCATTGCCATTGCGCTGCACAACATCCCCGAAGGCATCAGCGTGTCCGTTCCGATTTTCTACGCCACCGGCAACCGAAAGAAGGCGTTTCTCTATTCCTTCCTCAGCGGCCTGGCCGAGCCTGTCGGCGCGATTCTCGCCTATCTGGCGCTGCGTATTTTCATCGGCTGCGACAACTGCACGTTTCCGCCGCAGGTGATGGGCATCCTCTTTGGCGGCGTCGCCGGCATCATGGTGTACATCAGCGTGGATGAACTCCTGCCCACCAGCCGCGCCTACGGCAAAGGGCACGACAGCCTTCTCGGCCTTGTCGGCGGCATGATGATCATGGCGCTGAGCCTGCTCCTGATGCAGTAAGCCCTCCGCCTCGGCCGTATGGCGGGCTGGGGTCCCGAATCGCAGATGCTCCTCCACTGGGCATGCCGATCTCGATCCGTTCAACGCATAGGCCGCAAAGACCGCACTTGCCGATCCCCCCTCCTGAAAATCCGGTCCATTGACAGCGCTTTGACAATCTGCGTGACGCGGCCCTGGCGGTTTGCCATCCAATCCAAAAGCCGGACGACACAAAGCTCGTCCCTCCCCTGTGCCCCGGCCCCTGGAGGGGCGGGCTTCGTCCCGAACTTGGCTGTTTCGCCCCCCCATGGCCTTGCGCCATGGGAGGCAAAGTTGGCTCCCCCGCCACACAAGGTGGTGGGGCCCGCCAGAACCATAACCACAATCTACTTATGCAAAACTCAACAATATGCGCCAGGCTCAATGGTTTCCCGGCTGCTGCGTTGGCGCCGTTCTTTCGGCCATTGCGCGGGCAAAGACGGGCAGGTACGGATCGCGGGCGCCCATCAGCAGAATCGTATCGCCGGCGCGGGCGGTGGCCGCCAATGTCGCGCCTAGCCATTCATAATCCGGGGCGGTAGCCACGAAGACCCCGCGCGCTTCCAGGCGCGCGGCCAGCGTGCCGGAATTGATCGAACGATCCGCGGTTCCACCTGCGTCAAAAACCGGCAGCAGCCAGAGTTGGTCCTGTGCGCGGCAGACATTCGCAAAGGCGTTTGCCAGCGGTTCCAGCATAGTGCGCAGCGGGCCGAACCCGTGCGGCCGCCAGATGCCCAGCACACGGTTGCCCGGTGCGGCCACCGCCGCCCACGCGGCCGCGATTTTCGCCGGATTGTGCGCGTAGTCGTCCACCACGCGGACGGGTCCGCCCGCCGCCACCCGCTCCAGTCGCCGCTGGATGCCGCCGAACCGCGCCAGCGCCTCTGCGATCCGGTCCGGCGCGAAGCCCAACTGCGCACACAGTTCGGCCGCCAGCAGCGCGTTCAGCGCATTATGGGCACCGGGTGGGGATACCGCCAACCGACATCCGCGCCACGCGATCTCATATCCATTCCCGATCCACTCCGGCTGCGCCAACGCCTCGATGATCCGTGCCGGCTGCGGACCGAGCGCGGGGGCAACGCCGGCGCCACAGACCAGGCCGGTCCGGACCCGGGCGGCATATTGACGAAAAAGGTCCTGGACTTCAGCCAGCGTGAAATGATCCTGGGAGATGTTGGTGAGAATCGACCATTCCGGGTGGAAATTCAGCAACGAGCGGTCGCTCTCGTCCACCTCGACCACCCAGGGGGCCCCCACTCCGCCACGGCGCACGTTGCCGACGTTCCGCGCCTGGGCCCAGTCCACCAGCGCGCCGCCGTTGATCACCGTGGGATCGGCCCCGAGCTGCTCCAGCACCCAGCCCAGCATCCCCGCGGTCGTGGTCTTGCCGGCCGTGCCCGCCACCGCCAGCAGGGTTTGGCCTCGTGCCAGCTCCGCCAACACCGCCGCGCGATGCTTCAGCGGCACGCCGGCCCTCCGGGCTGCCGCAAAATCCGGATTCTGGTCCTCGATGGCGGTGCTGTACACCACCGCCGTAGTCTGCGCGTCCACGGCGGACCCGTCCTGCGGGACGATTTCGATTCCGGCCCCGCGCAGGGCCGCAAAGATGGGCAAGTCCTGGCCCCGATCATGGAAGCGGTCCGAGCCGGTGACCCGGTCATGGCTCCAGCGCAAGGCCTGCGCCAGGGCACTCATGCCGACCCCCGCGACCCCCGCCACATGGACGTGCCCGCCCATGGGTCCGGTCACGAGTTCCCGTTCAGCGGATTGCCCTGCGGCCAAATGAAGACGCGGGCGGAAAGCCCCCCGCCCTCCTCCACCTGCAGGTGCGCGCCCCGCACGGTGCCTTTCAGGTGCCCTCCAGGACGGATCGAGACCAGCCCCGCGGCTTCCACATCCGCCTCCAGCGTGCCGAACAGTTCCAGATGATGCACCTGCAGCTTGTATTTGAATTTCATCATCGTGCCGGACGCGATCCGCAGGTTGCGCATCGTCAGCTGCCGCGGATTCGGCACGGTTTGCCCGCCGAGTTCCAGCCATTGCGTGCATTCGATGGACGAATCGCCGTCCATTTCGCCTTCCAGGATGACGTTGCCGGCCTGGATGCGCACATTCTCCAGCCGCCCGGACGGCCGGATGATGACGCTGCCGCCGGTCTTGATCTCCTGCGACCACGGGCCTGCGATCACGTAGTCGCCCAGATCGATCTTCTCGCGGCATTTCGAGCAGTAGATGGTGCGCGTGGTCCCGGCGAGCTTGAACTCATAGCCGCATTGGAAGCAGCGAATGGTCCGTTTGGTTGGCTCGATCGTCTTGACGATATGCGGGCTGTCCTTGGGCATGGCCGTCGGCGGCAGATGCGCCGAGAGGTCTTCCGCGGGCCGGTGCGCTCCCGGCGCCGGCAGCACGCCGTCCTGCTTCGCCTTGGCCAGCGAACGCACGACGGAAAACCCGTCCATCATCCTGGCTTTTTTGTCCGCCACGTCCGGATGCTCCGGCCCGCGGGACCCCGTTCCGGAAAGAACGGCGCCGCCGGGGGCCACTGCGAAAACGGAATTCTACCGGACGGCGGGTCCGGCTTGCGGGGCGGGCGCCGGCTGGCTGTTCGGGTTGACTTCCGAACGGCCGACAAAGGTCACGCCATCCTCAACCGACAGCCGGCGCGCCTTGATGTCGCCATTGACGGTGGCCGAGGCCTTCATCTCGATTTTGTCCTTCGCCAGAATGTTGCCGTTGATCTTCCCTTCGATCGATACGGAAGTGGCGGTGACATTGCCCTTGACCTGGGCGTTCTTGCCCAGCACGGCATTGCCGCCGCACTGCAGCTCGCCTTCCAGCTTGCCATCGAGCCGGATGGATCCGTTGCTCTTGACGGTGCCGACGATTTCCACGTCTGCGCCGATGACCGATTCGTGGTTTTCATTGCTCATGGATGAATTCTCCCGGGTTGTTGTTTTCTTTCGGGGCAGTATGCCTGCCCGGGCCGGTCCGGACAAGTCCTGTTGCCCGGCGCCGGGAAAACCGTATGCTGGCCCCATGAACCGGAAATCCGCCGCCGTCCTCGCCGCGGGCCTGCTCCTGCTGGCCTTGGCGGCCTGGTGGGTGCCCACGCCGCGGCTTTGCCCTCCGCCGGATCTGCCCGACATTGCGCCATTCACGGCCGCCGATCGCGTGGCACTCGTCCTGCCGGATTCCGGAGCATGGCCGGCGCCGGATGCGTTTGGCCTCGTCCACCGCGCCCGGACCGCCGGCGCCGCCATACGCGTTTTTGCCCCGGGGGAATCCCTGGCGGCATTCGCACCCACCCGCATCTACGAACCCTGCCCGGGCCCCTTTGCGCCCACCGGCTACCACCCCGAGCAGTGGCCCGCCCTGCCCGCCGAAGAACGGAAACCCGGCCACGACTGGCACCAACTGGTGCTCACCCCCGCCGAACAAACCGCCCGGAACACCGCCGTGCTCGCCGCCGCCCAAGCCATCCGCGACAGCGGCTCCGACAATCCCCAGGGCTCCCGCGCAGCGGCCATGCTCTCCCGGGCCCGCCGCGCGGAAATCTACCGACCGTTACCGCCATAAACGCGCCCCGGCGTAGTCCGGGTGCGACCATCGTGTTGGTGAAACGGCTGATTATGGTCATCCGGGACACGGAAACGCCAAGGATTCCGGGCTTTCATTTTCAAAACGCGATGTATGTGGAGACCCCTTGGTTGCCAGGGGCGGGGGCCGCCGGATACTGCGGGCATGTTTTTATGACGGAACCGCAGGCGGAAGAATGGCGAATCGTACGAGTACTGGACGCTGGTGGAGACGGTGCGCACGGCGCGGGGACCGCGGCAGCGGCTCGTGGCAACGCTGGACAAGTTGCCGGGACTGGACGACTTCGGCCAGGTCAACGTGGCGCTGGCGCTTGGGCGGCGGTTGGAGCTGCATCGGTTTTTCGAGGAGCAGGCGCGGCGCGGACGGAAGAGCATCGACTGGGTGACGGCGGCCTGCAACCTGAGCGTGGGCCGGTTTTGCGAAAACGGGGTCAGACTCTAAATATTCACTTTCCGATCCGGAGGGATCGTTGCTCCCCGCCGCTTGTCTTCCGCGGCGGTGCCGATCTTGGGGCGCAGGGCGGATTCGGCGATGCTGCGGCCGTCGTGCAGGCGCGGAGTGACGCGGGGCAACCACATCATGCAGCGCTTGCCACGCAGGATCATGTGGTGCCGCGGCAGGAAGAAACACACGGCCACCCAGTCCGGCAGGCGCATCTGCCTAGCCAGCGGTCGAACCGATTGCTCAAGAGGTGCATCCCCTTCATAACTTGCGAGGGTGATCCGTGATGCTACAATGCGCGCCCATGAAGACGCACACCTCCTGGCTGGCCTCCGCCGTCATCTATCAGGTCAACCTCCGTTCGCTGGCCGCGCGCGACCCGCGCAACGCCATCGAAGCCGTTGTGGAAAAACCCCTCGCCGAATCCCCCCTGGCCTATCTGACCCGCCACCTGCCGCGCCTCCGCCGTCTCGGTTTCAATGTTCTGTACCTGCTGCCGCCCTACCCCATCGGGCACTTTGCCCGCAAGGGTATCGGTTCTCCCTACGCCTCGCGAGACTTCACCGACATCGAACCGGAATACGGCACCCGGGCAGAGGCCCTCGCCCTCATCCGGCGCGCGCACGAGCTCAAGCTCAAGGTCATCTTCGACATCACCCCCAACCATACCGCCCGCGACCACGTGTGGACCCGCGAACATCCCGAATACTACGTCCAGGCCCCCGATGGCTCCCCTTCCTTCGACTGTGACTGGTCCGATACCGCCAAGCTGAACTATACCCAGCCCGCCTTGCGCCACGCCATGACCCAGGTCTACGACCATTGGCTCTCCTGCCTGGGCCCCGGACCGGACGGCCAGCCCGACGGCATTGACGGCTTCCGGCTCGACATGGCCCATTTCATCAACGACAAATCGTACTGGGACGAAGCGCTCCCCGTCCTGCGCGCCCGCCATCCGAAACGCGACCTGCTGTTCATGGCGGAATGCTACGGCTTCCACAACAACCTCGATCTTTTCGGCCGCGGCCTGGATGCGGCCTACGATGATGATTTCTATAAACTCTGCCAGTACGCCTACGCCATCGACGAAGCCGGAAACTCTTGCCTGCGCCTCTCGGAAGACGCCCGCCACAACCACGGCTTCCATGCGATCCTCAATGCCTGGCAGGAGGGCGGCATCGCCGCCGCCGCCGCACGCGTCCTGATGCAGTACGAAGAGGCCGCCCCCCGGTTCGCCGCCCCCCGCTACACCGCGCGCTATACCGACAACCACGACGAAGGCCGCGGCCTCTACCGCTTCGGTCCCGGCGCCTTCCGCGCCATGAACATCCTCGCCTTCCTGGCCCCGCGCACCCTGCCCTTCCTGCTCACCGGCGAGGAATTCGGCGCCCTCGACCGCCCCTCCATCCATGCCCGCTGCCAGCCCTGCGACAAGGGCCGCCGCGTCCTGGCCCTCGACGGCCGCGAATACCGCATCGAAGGCATCGAGCTCGAGGGCAACTTGTTCGACCGCTCCCGCGACGCCCGCCAGGGGTGGTACCGGTTTTTCCGCGAACTGATCACCCTGCGGAAAAAAATCCGCCCCCTCACCGACGGCAACTGTGTCATCCTTGAGGCCGGCGAAGACGCTCCTGCGCTGAATCGCACCGTGGTGGCCTTCGACCGCAAACTCGGCCGGCAACTGATCCGCTGCGCGGTCAACCTCGGCCCGGACACCCGCCGGCTGGATCGCGCCGGAAATCTTTTCGTCGGACAAACCCTCTATGGCGCCCTCGATCCGGACGGCGCCCTCCCGCCCTTCTCCGCCGTCGTGGTCCAGGTTTCCTGAGCGGTCTCTGCATCCAAGCTATCTGTCGGTTCTGACGAATCCGTCGGCTGTTTGGAAGCGGCTTGAATTCCCGCCGCGCCTCCGTCATCCTTTCTGGCATGAGAATCCTCCTTTCCAACGATGACGGCATCCAGGCCCCGGGCCTCCACGCCCTGCATGCCGCCGTCAAGGACCTCGGCGAAATCCATGTCGTCGCCCCGGACGGCGAGCGTTCGGCTATTGGCCACGGCATCACCCTGACCCAGCCGCTGCACACGCGCTCCTGGCCGCCCGGTGGCCCCCACTTCGGCACCGCCGTCAGCGGAACGCCCGCCGACTGCGTCAAGCTCGCGGTCAGCCGCCTGCTCGATCCCAACCCCGATCTGATCCTCAGCGGTATCAACCTGGGCCCCAACGCCGGCATCAGCGTGCTGTACTCCGGCACTGTCTCTGCCGCCACCGAAGGCGTCATCATGGGCATCCCGTCGATTGCGCTGTCCCTCGACACCTTCACCGATCCCGATTGGGACAGCGCCGCGCGCGTGAGTCGCGCCCTGGTCGAACAGGTCATTGCCGGCCGCATGAAGATCGCCCCCGGCATCTTCTGGAACGTCAACATCCCCAACCTGCCCTACGAGCAGATTGCGGGCGTACGCATCACCCGCATGGGCGCCTCGCGTTTTATCGAGAAATACGAGGAACGCCTCGATCCGTGGGGACATCCCTACTACTGGTGCACTGGCGAGCTGTATGAAACCGGCGACGCGAACGGCACCGACCTCGAAGCCCTCCGTCAGCGCTGCGTTTCGCTCTCCCCCATCGGCCTCGACCACACCGACCACGCCGCCATCGACGCCCTCGCCGCCCACCCGCCGGAGTTGCCGAAATGAGCCCCGGAGCCCATTCTGACGGCTGACTCCTGAATTCTGAATACTTTCCCCCTTATGATCATCGATTTCCATACGCACGCCTTCGAGGACAGCCTGGCGGCCAAGGCCATCCCGTTCCTCGAGGAAGAAGGCAACATCAAAGCCTTCCACGACGGCCGCATCTCCTCGCTCCTGGCCGACATGGACCGCGCCGGCATCGACCGCGCCGTCGTCTGCCCCATCGCCACCAAGCCCACGCACTTCGAAGGCATCCGCCGCTGGGCCCGTGCCGTCCGTGCGGCCCATCCGCGCATCGAGATGTTCCTCTCCATCCATCCCGACGATCCCGAGGCCCTCGCCCACGCGGATGAAGCCGCCTCGGAAGGCTTCAAAGGCCTCAAGTTCCACCCCTACTACCAGAAATTCGTGCTCGACGATGAGCGTCTGTTCCCCCTGTATGAGCGCATCGCCGCGCGCGGCCTGATCGCCGTCTTCCACACCGGCTATGATATGGCCTACCCCCCCGACAAGGTTGCCAACCCCCTGCGCGCCCGGCGCGTTGCCGATGCCTTCCCCGATTTCAAACTCGTCGTCACCCATCTGGGCGGCTGGCGCGACTGGGAAGAATCGCGCCAATGCCTCATCGGCCGGCCCATCTATCTCGAGACCTCCTACTGCCTGCACGAAATGCCCACCGCAGAAGCCCGCGCCATGATCCTGGCTCATCCCGCCGATTACTTGCTCTTCGGCACGGACAGTCCCTGGGGCGACC